>JAODMX010000064.1 GCA_025464735.1 Frondihabitans sp.
AGCGAGAACCGACGCAGGGTACGACCGATGCGAGTAATGCGCGGGTCGTTCTCGAGCTTGAACAGCGGGCCGTCGAGCTGATGCGCAGCCTTGAGGGCCGCCAGCTGTGCGCCAGCATCACGGTGCATGGTGCGGAACTTCACCATCGAGAACGGGTGCCCGTCGCGACCGGCCCGGACCTGGCGGTAGAACGCCGGCCCCGAGCTGTCGAGCGCGACAAGCAGGGTGAGCACAAGGAGAAGTGGCGCCAGGAGGATGAGGCCGACGGCCGCACCGACGACGTCGATGAGCCGTTTCAGGGCGCGACTGATGGGCAAGCCTGTCGAGGACAGGGCTGGGCGGTCGTCGACGATGACGTCGGTACCGGCGAAGCGCTCAAGGGTTGTCACGCGCAGACCTCCATGCAATTTGACATATTACATCAAGTCTATCGCAGAACGAATTCGCGTTCAATATCGATATATTGGACCTATGCCCGATCGGCGCATGAAAAAACCGGCGCGTGACCCGAAGGTCACGCGCCGGTCGAATCGGCCTGTCTCTAGGAGAGTCGGTCGAGTGCCTGCCTCACGTCGCCGAGAAGATCGTCAACAGACTCGATGCCCACGGAGAGCCGCACAACGTTCTCGGGCACTTCGAGTTCGGTGCCACGGACAGACGCGTGAGTCATCTCAGAGGGATAGCCGATCAACGACTCCACTCCCCCGAGCGACTCCGCCAGTTGGAAGACCTCCGTCGACTCGGCGAAACGGCGAGCCGCGACAGAACCCCCGACCAGGGCGACCGACAGCATGCCGCCGAATCTCTTCATCTGGCGAGCCGCCAGCTCGTGACCGGGGTGGCTCGCAAGCCCCGGGTAGTAGACACGCTCTACGAGAGGATGCTCGACGAGCGCCTCGGCGATGGCCTCGGCGTTGTCGGAATGGCGGTCGAGCCGCACCCCGAGGGTCTTGATCCCCCGGACCGTCAGCCACGCCTCGAGGGGGGCAGAGACGGCGCCGACGCCGAACTGGATGAAGCTGATCTTCTCGGCGAGAGCCTCGTCGCTCACGACCACGGCCCCGCCCAGCGTGTCGGAGTGCCCGCCGAGATACTTCGTGGTCGAGTGCACGACGACATCCGCGCCGAGCAAGAGAGGCTGCTGCAGATAGGGCGAGGCGAAGGTGTTGTCGACCACCACGAGGGCTCCGGCCGCGTGCCCGATCTCGGCGAGAGCCGCGATGTCACTGATCTTCATCAGAGGGTTACTGGGGGTCTCGACCCAGAGCACGGTGGTCTCGCCCGGGCGGACCGCCTGCCGAACGAGATCGAGGTCGCTCATGTCCACCGTCTCGAGGGCTACTCCCCAGGGCTTCCAGACCCGGTTGACCAGCCGGTGCGTACCTCCGTAAACGTCGTTGCCCATCACCACGCGGGATCCCGGGGTCAGCACCGCGCGAAGCAGGGCGTCCTCGGCGGCGAGGCCGGAGGCGAAGCTGAAGGCGTCCGAGCCGGACTCGAGACTAGCGAGGACCGTCTGAAGGGAATCGCGAGTGGGGTTCGCGCTCCGCCCATACTCGTAGCCCGACCGGAAACCGCCGATGCCGTCTTGCACGAACGTCGAGGTCTGGTAGATCGGCGGAACGACGGCACCGGTGGTCGGGTCGAACGCCTGTCCGTCGTGGATGGCGCGCGTCTCGAAGGAGTGGGTCACGAATAAAGCCTTTCGGGTCAGTCGGAGAGGAAGGCGAGCAGATCGTGTCGGGTCACGACCGCGGCCGGTTTGCCACCGTCGGTGACAAGGAGGGCGTCGTTCTTCTCGAGGGAACGCCGCGCCGATGCAATGGATTCGTTGAGGCCGATGAGCGGCAGAGGCGGCCCGGTGAAACGCTCCACCGGGTCGGTCATCTGCGCGGCCCCCGAGAAGACCTGCTCGAGCAGCGCCTTCTCCTCGATGGCGCCGACGACCTCGCCCATCACCACGGGCGGTTCGGCCGAGAGCACTGGCATCTGCGAGACGCCGTACTTCGCCATGATCTTGACCACGTCGCGAACGGTGTCGGACGGGTGGGCGTGCACGAGATCCGGCAGGGATCCGTTCTTTCCGGCCAGGAGGTCACCCACGGTGCGCTCGTCGGCGACCTCGCTGAAGCCGTAGGAGCGCATCCAGCGATCGTTGAAGATCTTGCCGAGGTAGCCGCGACCGCTGTCGGGAAGAAGGACGACGACCACGTCGCCAGGGCCAAGGTCACGGGCGACGTCTAGCGCCGCAGCGACGGCCATGCCGCTCGAACCGCCGACGAGGAGCCCTTCCTCGCGGGCAAGTCGACGGGTGACCTCGAACGAGCGAGCGTCGGAGACGGCGATGATCCGATCCACCACGCTCGGATCGTAGGCTCCCGGCCAGAAGTCTTCACCGACTCCCTCGACGAGGTACGGACGACCGGTTCCGCCGGAGTAGACGCTGCCCTCGGGGTCGGCGCCGACGATCTGAACCGCACCGTTCGACGCCTCCTTGAGGAAACGACCGGTGCCGCTGATCGTGCCGCCGGTGCTCGACAGTCTCGATGCTCGTTATCTGGGGTGCCGGCGGAGCCATCGTGCTCGGCATCGCATTCCTGGTCGTCCTGGCGCTCGTTCGTCGCCAGCAGCGCTCGACCCTGTAGTCAGGCGCTCAGCCCCCTCCGTACGACGAAATGCCGCCGACCTTCGGGTCGGCGGCATTTCGCTGTCTCCGCCTACCCGCCTCGTTACCTCGTCGGTGCCCGACTCGCGGAGTTGCGCGGGCGGAGGCTAGCGCGCGCGAGAGACGCGGCGGCTGCGCCGCGTGGAGAGAACGAAGAGGATCCCGGTCACGAAGACGATCGCCCCGACAACGAAGAGACCGAAGCCGATCAGGACGTTCCACGAGCCGAGGCTTGCGATCGGACCGGTGCCCTCGGTGATGTAGAAGACGACGGTCCAGGCGAGCGAGAGGATGAGCAGGGCGGCCCCGACGATTGCCGTCACGCGGGCTGCGGGGGAAGACTTTGCTCGCATCTTTTAAGTCTATCGGGGGGGCTGTGCGACGGCCGTCGCGACCGGCGGCCGACTACGCGCGGGGATTCCCGAGGCCCGCGAGCAGGAGTCGTGTCAGGCGCTCGAGCGCGCTCTCGGCCCCTGCACTGGGCAGCGCACCACCGCGGAACGACGCGATCGCCAGCAGCCCGGCGCGGACATCCGCGACCGTCACGCCGGGGCGGAGGGCGCCGGCGTCCTGCGCACGCTCAACGAGAGTCTCGAGGGCGCGAGAGTGCTCGCGACGCTCGGCGTCGAAGGCCCGCACAGCGGCAT
>JAODMX010000072.1 GCA_025464735.1 Frondihabitans sp.
GACGCCCGGCAACCGGCGGCGCAGGTCGACGAGAATCGTCTCGATGTTGCGGACGATCTGCTCGACGGACCTCTTGGCCGTGAAGTCGTTCGTGCCGATCAACAGCACGATCGAGTCGGGCGATGCCTCGACCACCTCGTCGAGCCTCGCCTGTACGTCAGCCGTCGTGTCGCCACCGACACCGAGGTTCACAACCTCGTCGTCGGGGAACCACGACGCCCAGTCTCCCCCTTGCGTGATGCTGTCTCCGAGGAAGAGGAGCCGTTCACCATCCGTCATCGCTGACCTCCCTGAGTGATGGCTGTCATTGTGTCACGGCTTCTTTCCCGATGCCTGCGGAGAGGCGGATGAGCATGATCGCCCCACGGTACGCTCGAACGAGGATTCACCTCCGCACTGGTCCGCACCGCTGCACCACCGCACCGAAAACTCTTGTCAGGATCCCCATGACCAACAGCACCCTCCCCTCCGTCCAGACGATCGCGGGCATGATCGATCATGCGATCCTCAAGCCCGAGCTGACTCGCACGGAGGTCGACGCCGCGCTTGATCTCGCTGCGTCCCAGCACGTCTTCAGCGTGTGCGTCCGCCCTTCCGACGTGGCGCATGCGGTGAAGCGCCTCGAGGGTTCCGGCGTCGCCGTCGGCACTGTCATCGGCTTCCCCCACGGCACGACGTCGACCGCGGCCAAGGTCGCCGAGGCGTCCCAGGCCATCGTCGACGGTGCGGTTGAACTCGACATGGTCCTCAACATCGGCCGTCTGCGCTCCGGCCTCATCGACGACGTCGAGACCGACATCCGCGCGGTGGTCCATGAAGCGGGTGGGACTCTCGTCAAGGTGATCCTCGAAACGGCCTACCTCGACGACGACCAGATCGTCTCGGGCTCTCAGGCGGCCGAACGCGCCGGAGCCCGCTTCGTGAAGACGTCAACCGGATTCGCGGGCGGAGGAGCGACAGTCGAGCACCTGAAGCTCATGCGGGGCGCAGTAGGTGCGGGAGTCGAGGTGAAGGCGTCGGGGGGCGTCCGCGGCCTCGATACCGTGCTCGAGATGCTTGAGGTCGGCGTCACACGATTCGGCACAAGCGCCAGCGCCACCATCCTCAGCGACCTGGCCCACCGGCACGAGACCGGTTCGGCCAGCGGTGCCGCCGACGACACCAGCTCGTACTGACGAGGCTCAGGGAGCCGAGACGGTCAGGAGTTCACGGATCTGGTCGACATCGGCGCCAATCTGCTCGATGAGCGACTCGAGACCGTCGAAGCGCAGGTTGCCCCGGATGTACCGGACGAAGAAGACCGTCACCTCTTTGCCGTAGAGGTCGATCGACATGTCGATCAGGTAGGCCTCGACCTGTTTCTCGGGCACCCCTTCGAACGTCGGGTTGTTGCCCACTGAGACGGCAGCGTCGAACCTGTCGCCATCGATCAGGACACGAGCGGCATAGACGCCATCCGCGGGCACGAAACCCTCGCTTCTGGGCTCGAGATTGGCAGTCGGGAAGCCTAGCTCGCGACCGCGCATCTCACCGTGCACGACCACGCCTCGCACCGAAGGCTGGCGGCCGAGGAGCACGCTGGCCTCCTCGATCCGACCAGCGTCGAGGAGTTCCCGGATCCAGCTCGACGACACCCGACGGGCCCCATCGCCCGGCATGACATCGGGGATGATCGCAACGTCGAAGCCGTGGGCCCGACCGAGTTCGCGGAGAGTGTCGATCGTGCCGCTCCCCCGCACCCCGAAGCGGAAGTCGGTGCCGACGAGAACGATTTCAGCCTGGAGCGTGTCGACGAGAATCTGCCGCACGAACTCCTCGGGCGTCAGCGACTGGAGGTGCTCGTCGAAGGTCAGCATGAGGGTTGCTTCGACGCCTGTCTGCTCGAGGAGCTCACGCTTCTGACGATTGCTCGTCAGCGCAACGGGCACGGCGTCGGGCCGGAGGATCGCCAACGGATGACGGTCGAAGGTCACGACAGCGGACACCAGATCACGATCGCGGGCAGCGTCTTCGAGCTCGGCGATGACCGCCCGGTGGCCCAAATGGACCCCGTCGAACTTGCCGATAGTGACCGCCGACGGGCCAAAATCTCGAGGCACGTCAGCGGGAGTGGTGAAGAACTCCATGCCGCCTCAGACCTCGACGGCGGGCGTGCCGCCTGTCTCGACAACGCCTTCGACGACGTCTTCGTCGGCCCGGGGGCGGGTGCGCCGGAGCCAGAGCATGCCCAGCACCGGAAGAACGAGCGGCACGAAGCCGTAGCCGATGCCGAAATAGGTCCAGACCGTGGAGTGATCGGAGTGGGCGTACTTCGCGCTCGGCACGAAGACCGACGGGTCGAGGATCGACATCAGCCCGACGAACAGCACACCCGCCAGCTCGAACGAGATCGTTGCCCAGGCGACCGTGTACCAGCGGCGCCCCGGCATGATCAACGCGATGGTTGCCATGATGTAGACCACTGCGGAGAGCCCGCTCAGGGAGTACGCGAGCGGGGCCTGTTGAAACTGGGTCGCGATCTGGAAGACCGAGCGACCCGTGGCAGCGAGGGCGAGGATCGCGTAGACCGCGATCAGGACGCGACCGATGCCTACGGCGCGTGTCGATTTCTTCTGAACCATCACTGTCAAGGATATGGCCCACGGGGCCTCTACGCCGACACGGAACCTCGCCTCAGTGCGAGTTCGCGGTCCAGATCTGGAGCATCCGGACGACCATCACCGCAACGGCGAAAGCACCCGCGCCCATGACGACGTTGCTCCACCTGGTGCGGTCGACGAGGGCCCAGATCGCCGAGAGCGGTGGCAGCAAGAGCGCCACAGCGAGATAGATGTAAAACTCGACGACGCTTCCGGTGGGCTCGTTGCCGGCGAACGGCGCGACGATGGCGACCACCAGCTGCACCAGGAGAAGGAGCTCGATCAGGGCGAGGGTCCCCACCGTGTAGTCATTCGGCACTCGACGAGCGAGACCCAGGATGATGCAGAAGAGCGCGCCTGCAGCGGCGATGCCGGACTGCACCCAGGTGAACCAGTCGATCATGGGAGTACCTCATCGGTCGGAAAGTTGACGATCGGACGAGCAACGCCGTTCTTGACAGCGACGAGCCCGGCAAGCCTGCCCGCCGGCGTGATGGCAGCGACGGGACCGGATCCATCGGGCAGCTCGACAGCGAGCTTTTTTCCGTGGCCCAGGTCAACCGCCTGTTCGGTTGACATCGCCAGAACCGGGAAGAGAGACAGCGCCACGTCGGCGGGGGCAAGGAGACGAGATGCGACATCCAGCTCCGGGAGGACGGCGGCATCGGCGACGTCGAACGGCCCGACACGGGTTCGTCGCAGGGCGATCAGGTGGCCACCGAGCCCCAGCGAGGCGCCGAGGTCGCGGGCCAGAGCACGGATGTAGGTTCCGGAGGTGCACTCGACCACCACGTCGAGGTCGACCACGGCTGATCCGTCCACGACAAGATCGCGGCGCTCCTCGACGTCGAAACGGGAGATCGTGACCGCGCGAGCCTTGAGCTCGACCTCGACGCCCTGACGAGCGAGGTCGTACGCACGGCGACCATCGACCTTGATCGCACTGACCGTCGTCGGCACCTGCTGGATCTCGCCCGAGAGAGCGTCGATGCCGCGCGAAATCGATTCGTCGCTCACCTCGTCGGTGGAGGTGACCCCGGTGATCTCACCCTCGGCGTCATCGGTCGACG
>JAODMX010000094.1 GCA_025464735.1 Frondihabitans sp.
GTGCCGCTGATCGTGCCGCCGGTGCCTACGCCGGCGACGAAATGGGTGAGAAGCCCTTCGGTGTCACGCCAGATCTCGGGGCCCGTGGTCTCGTAGTGGCTGAGCGGCCCGTTCGGATTCTCGTACTGGTTGGGCTTGAAAGCGCCCGGAATCTCACTCACCAGGCGGTCCGAGACGCTGTAATACGACTCGGGGCTGTCTGGGGCAACGGCGGTGGGCGTCACAACGATCTCGGCGCCGTAGGCGGTCAGCACGTTGCGTTTATCCTCACCGACTTTGTCTGGCAGCACGAAGACACAGCGGTAGCCGCGCTGCTGGGCGACGAGCGCGAGCCCCACGCCCGTGTTGCCACTCGTCGGTTCGACGATCGTGCCACCGGGTTTCAGGAAGCCGTCACGCTCGGCGGCATCGATGATCCGCGTCGCGATCCGATCTTTTGAGGACCCGCCCGGGTTCAGGTATTCGACCTTGACCAGAACGGTGGCAGCGATTCCCTCGGTGAGACGGTGGAGCTTGACGAGGGGAGTGTTGCCGACCAGGTCGATGACGGTCTCCGCATACTTCACCCCAGGAGTCTACCGGCGTGCGTTCCGAGGTTACGGTGATCACAGGGTCCGAACGTCAGCTAGGGACGGCGACCTGCTGCTCGTAGAGGCCCGCATAGACGCCGCCGAGAGAGACCAGCTCGTCATGCGTGCCGCGCTCCACGATGCGACCTGCCCGCACGACGAAGATGACGTCCGCCGCCCGAACGGTCGAGAGTCGATGCGCGATCGCGATCGTGGTGCGCCCGCGAGCCGCCGTGTCGAGTGCCTCCTGCACGATCCGTTCCGACACCGAGTCGAGTGCGCTCGTCGCCTCGTCGAGAACGAGCACGGCAGGATCTTTCAGCAGGACCCGAGCGATGGCGATGCGCTGCTTCTCTCCTCCGGAGAGCCGATAGCCCCGCTCCCCGACGACCGTCGCATAGCCGGCCGGAAACGACATGATCGTGTCGTGGATGTTGGCCTGCCGAGCGGCGGTCTCCAGCTGCTCCTGCGTTGCCGAAGGAAGCGCGTAGCGCAGGTTGTCACCGATGGTCGCGTGGAAGAGGTAGGTCTCTTGGCTCACGATGCCGATGTTCTCAATCAGCGTCTCTTGATCAACATCCCGGACGTCGACGCCGGCGAACCGGACACTTCCTCCAGAAGCTTCGTAGAAACGCGGAATGAGATAGGAGACCGTCGTCTTGCCGGCGCCGCTCGGCCCCACGAACGCCGCGAACTGCCCCGGCTCGATGTCGAACGACAGGCCGTCGAGCGTCTTCTGGCCCGGTTCTGCATCTGGATACGAGAACGACACATCGTCGAACTCCACCCGACCGAGGGCCGTTGTATCGAGCCTCTTCGGCTCATGCGGGTCTCGGATCGCCGGACGCAGATCGAGGTACTCGAAGATGCGCGCGAATAGGGCCCCGGACGTCTGGATGTCCAGAGTGACTCGGAGGAGGGAGATGAGGGGGAACGTCAATCGCGCCTGCACGGTGGTGAAGGCGACGATCGTTCCGGCCGTGACCGGCACGCCACCCTGAATCAGGTACGCGGCCACGACATAGATGACGGCCGGGATGATCGACAGGAAGATCTGCACGGTCGCGAAGAACCACTGGCCGCTCATCTGCTGCCTGACCTGGAGGCCGATCTGATTGCGGTTCTCACTCGCGTACCGCTCGACCTCGGTGCGCTGCTGGTTGAAGCTCTTCGCCAGGAGGATGCCGCTGACGCTCAGAGTCTCCTGCGTGATCGCGGTCATGTCGGACAGCGACTCCTGCGTGGCCGTAGCGATGCGAGCGCGTACCTGGCCGACCTTTCGCTGGGCGATCACGAGCACCGGTAGTAGGACCACTGCGACGATCGTCATCTGCCAGCTGAGGAAGAGCATCGCCACGAAGGCGGCGATCACGGTCACCGTGTTGCCGAGCACGCTCGAGATGGTGTTGCTCAGCACATTGGCGACGCCGCCGACATCGTTCTGCAGGCGCGACTGGATCACGCCGGTCTTCGTGCGCGTGAAGAACGCGAGCTCCATCCGCTGAAGGTGACCGAAGAGTCGGATCCGGAGAGCCCCCATGACCTTGTTGCCCACCGTCGCGGTCAGGTACGTCTGCCACACGCCCATCGCGGCCGACAGGATCCAGAGCGCCACCATTGCCCCGACCAGCCGCAGCAGCACGGGAACGTTCGGTCCACCCTTGGGGAAGAGGCCCTTGTCGAAGGCCTGCTGGGTGAGCAGCGGCGGAATCACGCTGATGGCGGCGCCGAGGAGCACCAGGATCACCGTGACGACAAGGGCGCGCTTGTGGGGCGAAAAGAGGCTCCGGATCCGGCCCACCAGATTGGGAATCGTCGGCGCCTGAGCGTTCGCGGCCTTCTGCGCTGCGGCGTCCGCACTCGACACACGACCTCCGCGGCCGCCGCCACCTCCGCCGCGCATGCTCACGGTCTCACTGTAAGCCCACGCTGTGCCCCCAGTTGTGGTCTCAGTCGGTGAAAAAGGTCTATGAAGAAGAAATCTCAGTTTATGATGTCCAATGGACACGGCACCGAAGCCAGGGGGACGTTCATTGGACGAAAACCCCGAGGGGCACCCGCCCGAGGCTCAGCAATACTTCGATGGCGATGTCCAACGCCGTATTCCCCGTCCCGACCGGGGAACTACCCGAT
>JAODMX010000121.1 GCA_025464735.1 Frondihabitans sp.
CGGAACAACCCGACGCCCTCGGCTCCCGCGGCCACCGCGGCGGCGGCATCGGCAGGCGACCCGAGGTTCGCGAGAAGCGGGACGAGGGTGCCGTCGGCCAGGGCACCCGGTGTGAGCGGGGCTTGCGCCGCCGCGAGGCGCTCGGCGCGAGCGCGGTCGGCCTCGGCGATCTGCTCGGGCGTCGGATCGGTCACGACGACGCCGGCGCCGGCGTCGACGATGACCACGTCTCCGTCGGTTAGCGAGTCGGCGTCGCTGACACCGACGATCGCCGTGATGCCCTTGGCGCGGGCGAGGATCGCCGTGTGCGATGTGGGGCCACCGTCGCGCGTGACGAGGGCGAGCACTTTGTCGAGGTCGAGGAGCGCCGTGTCGGCCGGGGCGAGATCGTGAGCGACGAGGATGAAGGGGGTGTCCGACTCGGGAACGCCAGGTGCGAGGACCCCTCGAAGCTTGGCGATGATTCGCTGGGCGACGTCACCCAGGTCGGCCGCTCGTTCCCCCATGTAGCCGCCCATCCCGGCGAGGATGTCTTGGAACGACTTGAACGCCTCGAAGACGGCACGCTCGGGATTCGTGCCCTGATCGATCTTCGTGTGGACGTCGTCGAGGATCGAGGGATCCTGCGCCATCAGCGCCTGCGCTTCGAGAACCGCCTGAGCATCACCGCCGGCCGCAATGCCCCGTTTGCCGAGCTCGTCGGCGACGTAGGCGAGCGCTTCGCCGACCGCCGCCTTCGCGTCGGCCGGATCGCCCTGGAGGGCGGATGCCTCCGGTTCGCCGAGCGGGTCGGCCATTCGCAACACCGGGCCGCTGACGGCACCTCGTCCTACTCCCACGCCGGGCAGATCGGGCATCCGAGACTCCTTCATCTCAAGTCGTCGTTTCTTTTGCGCACGGGATGCGCTGCGAAGACCATACATCGATCTGAGTTGACAAACAAACAAATTCAGGGCTAAAAATACAGCAACAGACATTTGTTTGTGCTTGGTTCTCGCTTTCGAGAGCCAGAAATGCCCATTTCGCATTGATGAGGACCGATGTACGCTCCCGAACGCCACCTTCGCATCGTCGAGGAGGCCCGGCAACACGGTCGAGTCGACGTGAGAGATCTCGCCGAACTGCTCGAAGTCACGCCCGAGACCATCCGGCGGGACCTCACGAGTCTCGAGCGTCGTGGCCTCGTCCGACGTGCCCACGGCGGCGCCATTCCGGTCGAGCGGATGACGTTCCATCCCGGCGTCGGCGACCGCGGCGGAATCAACACTGCCGAGAAGATGATCATCGCGCAGGCAGCCCTCGAGGAGATCCCCGAAAACGGATCGATCATCATCGACGCGGGCACCTCGACGATCCTCCTCGCCCAGATGCTGCCTGCCGACCGCGGGCTGACGGTGGTGACGCACTCGCTGCCGGTCGCCATGGCCGTCGCAAGTCGGCCGGGGATCGACCTCCACCTGCTCGGCGGCAGCATCAGGAGCGATTCGCTGGCCGGGGTCGGCACTTGGACCCACCAGCTCGTCGGCATGGTCTCGGTGGACGCCGCATTCCTCAGCGTCGGAGGCATCACTCCGGAGCGTGGACTCACGACCCACAACATCGCGGAGGCCGCGGTCAAGTCAGCGCTCATCAAGGCAGCCAGGCGCAGCATCCTGCTGGCCGACCACACGAAATTCGGTCGCGAAGAGTTCGGCCGCGTGGCGCCGATCGCGGCAATCGATACGATCATCACCGACCCGGGCGTGAACCTCGACCTCGTCCGCGAGGTCGAGGGAGCCGGTACCGAAGTGTTCTGGCCCGGTCGAACCTGATCGCCCAGTGCGTCCGCCTGTAAAAGCCCCACAACCCACTCCGGAGAAGTCATGTCAGAAGCCACCCGCACCGTCACCGTCGCCTCCTCGTCCGGGCTGCACGCCCGTCCGGCGTCGCTCTTCGTCCAGACGGTCACCGCCTCGGGCCATTCGGTGACGATCGCCAAGGGCGACAAGTCCGTGAATGCCGCGAGCATCCTGGGTCTCCTCGGACTCGGCGTCAACACCGGTGACGAGGTCAATCTCACCGTCGAAGGCGACGACGCCGAGGCGACCGCCGACTCGCTCGTCACGTTCCTCACCACCGACCACGACGCCTGATCCACCCGGGCTGCTGACGACGACGCGCAATGACGGTGGCGGCCGCTAGGGTTTTGGCATGGGTTCACGTCTTCGCCTCGCCTCTGTCAACGTCAACGGCATCCGAGCCGCCTACCGCAAGGGCATGGGCGCCTGGGTCGACGAGCGCGACGTCGACATCCTCGCGATCCAGGAGGTCCGGGCGTCGACCGACGACATCGAAGGTCTGCTGGGCCCCGAGTGGAACATCCTGCACGACGAGGCGACGGCCAAGGGCCGCGCCGGTGTCGCACTCGCGAGCCGCAAAAAGGCCGAGATCCACCGGGTGGAGCTGGGAGCAGCCTCGTTCGACAGCGCGGGTCGCTGGCTCGAGGCCGACTACGACATCAACGGCACCATCGTCACCGTCGTAAGCACCTACGTGCATTCGGGTGAGGTCGACACCCCCAAGCAAGATGAGAAATGGAAGTTTCTCGACGCGATGACGAAGCGTCTGCCGGCCCTCCGCAAGCACAACGAGCTGGCGGTCGTCGTCGGCGACCTGAACGTGGGTCACACACCCCTCGACATCAAGAACTGGCGGGGCAATGTTAAGCGCGCGGGCTTCCTGCCGCGTGAACGTGCCTACTTCGACCGCTTCTTCGGGCCGGCTGGCAAGACGGTCGAGGGCGTCGACGGCTCGACAGGCAAAGGCCTCGGCTGGGTCGACGTCGGGCGCGAAGCAGCTGGCGACGTCGAGGGGCCGTACACCTGGTGGTCCTGGCGCGGTCAGGCCTTCGATAACGACACCGGTTGGCGCATCGACTATCAGATGGCCACGCCTGAGCTGGCGGCGAAGGTGACGCACTACGCGGTCGATCGCGCCGAGTCCTACGACAAGCGATGGTCTGACCACACCCCCGTTGTCGTCGACTACGAGCTGTAGCGCTCGTTCGGGCGAGTCCTTCCGACTCGCCGCGGAAACCCTCCCCCGCAAATCTTCTTCTGCCACGAAAGTTCTTCCATGACGCTCCCCCGTCTCTTCTCCGGAATCCAGCCCTCCGCCGATTCCCTCCACGTCGGCAACTACATCGGCGCCATCCAGCAGTGGAAAGAGCTGCAGACGGCATACGAAGCCCTGTTCTGCGTGGTCGACATGCACGCGATCACCACGCCGCAAGATCCGGCGCTCCTTCGTGAACAGACTCGGCGCACGGCTGCCCAGTACATCGCGTCGGGCATCGACCCCGAGACGTCGATCCTCTACGTGCAGTCGCAGGTGCCGGCCCACGCCGAGCTCGCCTGGGTCTTGAACACGATCACCGGTTTCGGCGAGGCCGGCCGCATGACCCAGTTCAAAGACAAATCGGCCAGGCAGGGAGCCGAGTCGGCTTCCGTAGGCCTCTTCGCCTACCCGGTGCTGATGGCGGCCGACATTCTGCTTTACGACACGGCCGTGGTGCCCGTCGGCGACGATCAGCGGCAGCACATCGAGCTCACGCGCGACCTCGCGAATCGGTTCAACTCGCGGTTCGGCGAGACGTTCCGAATTCCGGAGGCGATGATTCAGAAAGAGACCGCTCGGATCTACGACCTCCAGAACCCGGAGTCGAAGATGAGCAAGTCGGCCGCGACCGACGCGGGCATCGTCTGGATGCTCGACGAGCCGTCCAAGACCGCGAAGAAGATCCGAAGCGC
>JAODMX010000126.1 GCA_025464735.1 Frondihabitans sp.
TCAGGCGCGTCTCGCCGAGGCCGTGCGGGCTGGTGCGGGCCTCGTCTCGCTGCACGCATCCAACGTCCTTCCCGAGACCGAGGGGGCCGGCGTCCTCCGCGACCTGATCGGGAGCCGGTACTCCTCGCACGGTCCTCTTCCGCACGAGAGCCGTTTCCTGATCGAGACCGACTCCGAGCATCCGGTGACGGCGGGGGTCGACGACTTCAGCGTCACGCACGAGCACTACCTTCTCGATCTCGACGAGGAAGGGGTCGACGTCGTGGCCTGGCGGCGCGACGGAACCCGGCGCGAGGCCGTCCTCCACACGCGCGAGATCGGTGTCGGCCGGAGCTGCTACCTCCAACTCGGCCACGACATGCGCGTCTGGGACGACCCCGACGTCCGTCAACTCATCACGAACGCCGTCCGCTGGGCCGCACCCGCCCTGCGCACGGTTCCATCCCGAGAGAGGAGTCGTTCGGTATGCCTGTAATCGCTCGACGTACCTTCTTCTATCTGCTCACGGCCTGGGCGGCAATCAGTCTGAACTTCTTGATCCCACGGATCATGCCGGGCAATCCGGCCGCGAACCTCATCGAAAAGTTTCACGGCAAGCTCAGCCCCTCGGCCGTCAAGGCTCTCCGGGTGCTCTTCGGTCAGGGTAACGAGAGCCTGTGGCAGCAGTACCTGCAGTACTGGCACAACGTCTTCACGGGCAACTTCGGCATCTCGTACGCCTACTACCCGTCCACGGTGAGCTCGGTGCTCGGTTCGAGCATCGCCTGGACCCTCGTGCTGATCAGTGTCTGCACGGTGCTCGGCTTCGTCATCGGCACGGGTCTCGGCATGCTCGTCGGTTGGAAACGGGGCAGCTGGCTCGACTCGCTCGTGCCCATCACGACATTCCTGTCGTCGATCCCGTACTTCTGGTTTGCAATCATCATCGTGCTGATCTTCTCGATCACCCTGAAGTGGTTTCCGCTCTCGGGCGGCTACTCGGTCGACGACACGATCGGGCTCAACGGGGCGTTCATCTCCAGCGCGATCTACTACGCGGTCCTGCCGGCTCTCACGATCGTGGTGGCTTCGATCGGAGGCTGGCTGATCAGCATGCGCAACATGATGGTGACGACTCTGAGTGAGGACTACGTGCGCCTCGCCGAGGCCAAGGGCCTCTCCAAGGGCCGGGTCATGTTCACCTATGCGGCTCGAAACGCCATACTGCCGTCGTTCTCTGGCTTCGCGATGTCGCTCGGCTTCGTTGTGGGTGGCTCGATCGTCACCGAGATCGTCTTCAACTATCCGGGCATCGGCTCGGTGCTGTTCAAAGCGGCCCAGGCGGCCGACTACCCGCTGATGCAGGGCATCTTCCTGGTGATCACAATCACGGTGCTCGTCGCGAACCTTCTCGCGGACATCGCCTACGCCTTCCTCGACCCCCGTACAAGGGAGAACTGACAATGGCAATTGCCGCTTCCGTCACCGCAGTCACCGACACGGATTCGACCGCTACGAGCACCGGATCCCGGTTCGCCTGGCTCCGGGGGCTCCGCGCGCCACGGACCCTGGTCGGCGTCATCATCACCGTGTTCTTCCTCGTCCTCGCGATCTTCGGTCCCCTCCTGGCACCCTACGATCCGTCGCAGGTGAGCAACGCGACCACGGCTGCTCCCTCGCTCGCGCACCTTCTGGGGACGACCCAGACCGGCCAGGACGTCCTGTCGCAGATGCTCTACGGGGCCCGCGTCTCGATGCTCGTGGGCGTCGGATCCGCGGTCGTCGCCACGGTGCTCTCCGTCGTCGTCGGACTCGTGGCCGGCTACGTCGGCGGGATCGCCGACGACCTCCTGAGCCTCCTCTCGAACGTCTTCCTCGTGCTCCCGGGGCTCCCGCTGACCGTCATGCTGGCCGCGTACCTGCCGAACACCGGATCGTTCGGGATCATCCTCGTGATCTCGGTCACCGGCTGGGCGTGGGGCGCCCGAGTTCTCCGGGCGCAGACGCTCTCGCTCCGCAAGCGCGATTTCGTCGAGGCAGCCCGGGCGACGGGTGAGAAGACGTCGGGCATCATCCTGCACGACATCTTCCCGAACCAGATCGCGATCATCGCGACGTCCTTCCTGGGCACGGTGACCGGCGCGATCCTCACGCAGGCAAGCCTCGCGTTCCTCGGTCTCACCGACGTCACGCAGTGGTCCTGGGGCACCATCCTCTACTGGGCCCAGGTCAGCAGCGCTCTCCTCACCGGTGCGTGGTGGTGGTTCGTTCCGGCCGGTCTCGCAATCGCGCTTCTCGGAACCGGGCTCTCGCTGGTCAACTTCGGAATCGACGAGTTCATCAACCCGCGCCTCCGCCAAGCCGGCATCGGCACGCGGAAGGCGCAGCGCGCCCAGGTGAAGGGACAGAAACGTCTTCGCGCCCGCAGACGTTCCGTTCAACCCGCCCGTGCCGAGGCGATCCCCTTCAACGCCGAGAACTCCGACGTCATCCTCGATGTGCGCCATCTGAGCGTCGAGTACATCAATGAGAACGGCAGCACACCCGCCGTCGACGACGTGTCGTTCCAGCTGCGACGCGGCGAGGTACTCGGAATCGCGGGGGAATCCGGATCCGGCAAGTCGACCCTCGCGTACGCCATCACGCGGCTCCACAAACCGCCGGCCGAGATCACGGGCGGCGAGATGATCTACACGCGCGCCGACGGATCGACCGTGGACGTCCTGGCGATGGACGAACACGAACTCCGGGACTTCCGCTGGGACGAACTGTCGATCGTCTTCCAGTCGGCCATGCATGCCCTCAACCCGATCCTGCCCGTTGGCGCTCAGATCGACGACGCCATCAAGGCGCACCGGCCCGGCATCGGCGCGTCGGAGCGCGCAGCTCGCGTCATCGAACTCCTCGGGCTCGTAGGCATCCAGGCCGACCGGGTCGGGGCCTTCCCCCACGAGCTGTCGGGAGGGATGCGTCAACGCGCCATGATCGCTGTCGGCCTCGCGCTCGACCCTGAGGTCATCGTGATGGACGAACCGACGACCGCTCTCGACGTGGTCATCCAGCGTCAGATCGTCGAGCAGATCATGGAGTTGAAAGACCGCCTCGGCTTCTCCGTGATCTTCATCACTCACGACCTCTCGTTGCTGATCGAGCTCTCCGACACCATCGCGGTGATGTACGCGGGCAAGATCGTCGAGATGTCGTCGGCGGCGAACTTCTACGCCGACCCGCAGCATCCCTATAGCCGCGGCCTGCTGGCCTCCTTTCCGACCCTCAGCGGGCCGAAGCGCGAGCTCACCGGGATCCCCGGATCCCCACCCGATCTCCGGCGTCTTCCGGCGGGATGTTCCTTCGCCGAACGATGCCCGCTCGTCTTCGACAAGTGCCTCACGGTCGAGCCGCCGCTCTTCCAGATCACCGTTCCCGGACGGGGAGTCTCCGAGGCGGCGTGCCTTCTGCATGAGGACGACGCTTCGCCGAGTGAACGCCAGACCGAATCGCTGGGAGCCGACCGATGAGCAACATCACCAACGGTGGAGCCCCTGTCTCGGGCAACAGCGACACGACGACGACCGAGATTCGGGTGCCGGAGGGTCTCGAGCCCGTGCTCGAGGCGGTCCACATCACCAAGCACTTCACGGTGCACGGGAATCCCCTGAAGCGTGGTCGCGAGCGCAAGGTGGTCCATGCCGTCGACGACGTCTCGATCCGTCTCTACCCCGGCTACATCACCGCGCTTGTCGGTGAATCCGGATCGGGCAAGTCGACTCTGGCCAGGCTCCTCGCCCAGCTCTACCCGCTCACGAGCGGCGAGATCCGGCTCCGCGGTGAGACGGTGCGGGTCCGTGGCGGCAAGTCGTTCCGCGACTACGTCCGCAAGGTGCAGCTGATCCTGCAGGATCCGTTCGGCTCGTTCAATCCGGTCGCTTCCATTTCCAAGACCCTCCGTCGCGCCGTCTCCATCCACCACCCGGAAGCGCGGGGCGCCGATCAGGAAGCCATCATCGACGACCTCATGCGTCAGGTGAACCTGGTGCCGCCGCGCCAGTTCACGGAGAAGTTCCCCCACGAACTCTCCGGAGGTCAGCTCCAGCGCATCTCCATCGCGCGAGCTTTGGCGGCAAGCCCAGACATCTTCCTCGCCGATGAGCCCGTCTCGAGCCTCGACGTCTCGATTCGTCTGGGCATCCTGAACCTGCTGCGGCGACTGACCGTTGACCGCAACGTGGCACTGCTCTACGTCACCCACGACATCGCCTCGGCGCGTTACTTCGCCGCCGAGACCGCTGTCATGTACGCCGGCCAGCTGATCGAGCGAGGCCCGTCGGAAGAGGTCACCCAGAAGGCGGCCCACCCGTACACGCAGCTCCTCATCGCCTCGGCGCCCGATCCGTCGCGCGCGGCGTATCAACGGGTCTCGGACAGCGGTCAGCCTCCAAGCCTCATCGATCCACCGGCCGGCTGCCGCTTCCACCCGCGGTGCCCGTTCGCAATGGAACGGTGCCGCACCCAGGCCCCTCCGAGCTTCGATCTGTCGGACGACCACTCGGCTCAGTGCTGGCTCTACGCCGACGACCCCGAAGCGACCGAGCGGCGAGCCGAGAACTCTGCGGCAGTTGCGCAGTCCTCCGGCGTGGGCGCCGAGGAGTCCGTCGCACCCCGACCCTGACCGTTTCAAGCGTTATCGCACTGTCTCTTTTCGCTCTCTCTTTTCCTATTCGCTGCACGTCTGTCTTCATCCCATCGAAGGAGTCACCACCATGGCACTCAGCAACTCACGATTCGCTAGACGGCTCGTCGCCGTCGCTGCGGTCGCCGGCATCGTCGCCGGCCTGGCCGCCTGTTCGTCCTCTCCGGCCACGAATGGCTCGTCTGGCGTCATCCTCAATGTCGCCAGTCAGTCGGACGACCTCACCCAGGTGTTCAACCCGTTCCTGCCGAACGCCGCGGGCGGCAGCCAGGGTTACTTCATCTACGAACCGCTGGTGCAGATCAACAATGTCCAGATCGGTAAGGACATCCCGTGGCTTGCAAAGAAGACCACGTGGAGCAACAGCAACAAGACCCTGACCATGAACCTCCAGTCGGGAGTCAAGTGGTCCGATGGCAAAGCCTTCACCGCGGCTGACGTCGTCTTCACTTTCGACATGCTGAAGAAATACCCGGCCCTCAACCTCAACGGCGTGGACTTCTCCTCCGTCACCGCGACGAACGCCGACACGGTGACGATGACCTTCGCATCTCCCTCCGAGCAAACCTTCACGAACATCGTCACGGTGCCGATCGTGTCGCAGCACGTGTGGTCGAAGGTTAAGAACCCGGTCACCTACACCGATGCCAACCCTGTCGGTACGGGCCCGTTCACTCTCAAGTCGTTCTCGCCGCAAAGCTATCTGCTCACGGCCAACAAGACGTACTGGCAGAAGGCTCCCGAGATCGGCGGTCTTCGCTTCATCACCTACAAGGACAACCAGAGCCAGACCAACGCTCTCGTGGGCGGGCAGGCCGATTGGGGCGGCACGTACATCGCCGACGCCCAGAAGACCTACGTCGGCAAGAGCTCGGACAATCACTACTGGGCGCCGGTCGCTGGCGTCGACGGTCTCATCCCGAACCTTACGAAGTGGCCGCTAAGTGATCTGGCCGTGCGTCAGGCCATCAGCCTCGGTGTCAACCGCAAGCAGGTCGGAGCCGCCTCCGATTCGCCGCCCGCAACCAACGTGACTGGCCTGCCGCAGCCTGCCTACGCAGCCGACGTCTCCCCTCAGTACAAGGGCATCAACTTCAAGCAGGACACCCAGAAGGCCGAGTCCACTCTGGCCGCCGCCGGGTACACGAAGGGCAGCAACGGCTATTACGAAAAGGGTGGCAAGACGGTCGAGTTTTCGATCAGTTTCCCGGCCTCGTACACCGACATCGCGTCGCGCGTTCAGGTGCTTGTCGCTGAGCTCAAGGACATCGGGATCAAGCTCGACGTCGCCACGACCTCGGTGAGCGATATCAACACGCTTACCGCCAGTGGTGATTTCGAGTCGACCATGGGCTACCCCGTGAACTCGGCGCCCCGGGCCTTCTCGTTCTACAACGACATGATCAACCCCAACCTGTACTACCCGATCGGCAAGTCGACCCCCACCTTCCAGAACATCGAGCGCTTCCAGAACGCCGATGCGAAGGCGCTCTTCAACGAGTACCCGCTCGCGACGACCGATGCCCAGCGTCAGCAGATCGTCGACAAGATCCAAACGATCTTCGTGAATGAGCTCCCGGTCATCCCGATGTTCTACTGGGGCAGCTACGGCGACTGGAGCACGGCAAAGGTGACGGGCTTCCCGACTCCT
>JAODMX010000133.1 GCA_025464735.1 Frondihabitans sp.
CGCGCCCCCCGCGGTGATCGTGACGACCGCGGCAGCGACTTCTACCCGAAGCGCGACCGCGCCGAGGGCCACCACTTCACTCCGGAAGACGACGTCAAGCTCGAGAAGCTCCAGGCGGAGGTTCTCACCGCGGCCGAGGTCGTGGGCGTCAGCTGGAAAGACCTCGGCATCGGCGACAACATCACTCGGCAGCTGACCGAGATGGGGGCGGCGACCCCGTTCCCGATCCAGGCGGCGACGATTCCGGACGTGATCGCGGGCAAGGACGTCCTCGGGCGTGGCCGCACCGGATCCGGCAAGACGATCGCATTCGGTGCCCCCCTGGTCGAGAAGCTGATGGAGAACGGCGGCGGCAAAGACCGCAAGATGGGCCGCAAGCCGCGTGCCCTCATCCTCGCCCCGACCCGCGAGCTCGCGATGCAGATCGATCGCACCGTGCAGCCGATCGCCCGCTCCGTGGGGCTGTTCACCACCCAGATCTACGGCGGCGTGCCGCAGCAGCGCCAGGTCGGTGCCCTGAACCGCGGCGTCGACATCGTGATCGGCACCCCCGGTCGCATCGAAGACTTGATCGAGCAGGGTCGCCTCGACCTCAGCGAGGTCGTCGTCACCGTCCTCGACGAGGCCGACCACATGTGCGACCTCGGCTTCCTCGAGCCGGTGCAGCGCATCATCCGCGAGACCGCGGACGTCAAGCCGACCGGCGAGCGCGCGCAGAAGCTCCTTTTCAGCGCCACGCTCGACAAGGGTGTTGCGAAGCTGGTCGACGAGTTCCTGACCAACCCGGCCGTGCACGAGGTCGCCGGTGAAGACCAGGCGTCCTCGACGATCGACCACCGTGTGCTCCTCATCGAGCAGCGTGACAAGGCCGCCGTCATCGAGCAGCTCGTTCAGGGCAACGGCAAGACGCTCGTCTTCGCACGCACCCGTGCGTTCGCCGAGCAGCTCGCCGACCAGCTCGAAGACGTCGGGATCGCCGCGACCAGCCTTCACGGCGACCTCAACCAGTCGCGCCGCACGCGCAACCTCGGGCTGCTGACTTCGGGACGTGTCAACGTGCTCGTCGCTACCGACGTTGCCGCTCGTGGTATCCACGTCGACGACATCGAGCTGGTCATCCAGGCCGACGCCCCCGACGAATACAAGACGTACCTGCACCGCTCGGGCCGCACCGGTCGTGCCGGCAAGGAGGGCACCGTCGTGACGCTGATCACGCGCGCTCGCCGCCGCCGCATGGCCGACCTGCTCGACCGTGCCGAGATCGAGGCCGAGATGGTCGACGTGCGTCCCGGCGACGCGCTGATCGACCAGCTGGCGCTCGCCAACCGCTAACGCGCCCCCGAAACGCCCCTCCCGCCATGCGGAGGGGCGTTTGAGCAGGCGGCACCGTGGCTCCTTCGTGTTGCACGACTCCGAGGCAGGCAGCACGCGTGCGGCGCGCCTGACAGACTGACTGCATGCAGATCGACACGGCGACGGCGGCGTCGGGGGTTCACCTCCGGAGCGCGTCGATCCCCGGTCGGTGCCACGGCACCCTCGTCTTCGCCGTCGGACCGCGCGATGAACCCGTGGTGCTCACCGGCATCACGCACCTGGCGCTGCACCTGATCGAGGGGCGCGTCGGATCCGTGCCGATCCCGACCTCCTCGTCCGTCACCGAGTCGGCCATCACTTTCGAAGCCTCGGGCACGTCCGACCGGGTGCTTGCTCACCTGCAGAGGGTGGTCGAGGCGATCCGGTCGTTCGACTCGGTCGGCCGCGTCGAACTCGACCACCAGAAGCGTCTCCTTCACGTCGAAGAGCCCGTCGCCTACGTCCACTCTGGAGCGAACCTGCTCACGTACCGGTACGGTCTCGGCGAGCTCGGGTGCTACGGATTCGGGCTGGCAACAGTCGCGGCGATCACGCGCAAAGATGTCGTGGCCTGGATCCGACGCTCGTTCGTGGCCGCGAATGCGGGCCTGGTCCTCACGCGTCCGCTGCCCGCCTCGTTCGACCTCGATCTCGCGGTCGGTGACGTCCCCGCTCGCTCACGACCGCGCCCTGTCGCAACCACCCCTCGAGTGGTCCGCGATGCGGTCCGCGGTGTCGCCCTGTCGCTCCTGATGCAGACGACCGACGCGGTGCTGGTGGGGCAGACGATCAGAGCGTCCCTGGCCTCGCGGCTCGTCCACGAGACGGCGCTCGCCTACTCGTCGGCTGTCGCGATCGCCCGGGTCGACGCGACCACCTCACTCGTGAACCTCACGCTCGACCCCCTGGAGCCCGATATTCCCGCGACGCTTCGGGAAAGCGTGCTGGCGCTCCGCCATCTCAGCGTGTACGGGCCGTCCCCCGACGACCTCGCCCTCGCCCTCGAATACGTTCGCGTCGACCTCGCCGCTGACCCGGCTTCCGTGTGTGACGATCTGGTAGAGAGCGTCGTCGACGACCTCCGCGGCTTCGAGTCGCCGTCGCGCGACGCGCGGCTCGCCTCTCTGCGCGGTGCCACGCCCGCGACGATCGCCGCGATCGTTCGCGAAGCGTTGCCGAGCTTGATCGTGCAGGTGGACGAGGACGCTGATATCGGATCCGTGGCCGCGCAGCTCGCTCTCGCCGTCGACTCGTTCGACCTGATGGTCGACCGCCCGGCGAAGGTCTGGAAGAAGGCCGCCAAGGGGCGGGCGATCTGGCAGGCGACGAAGAAGTCCGGCCTCGCCGGTTACCGGGCCACGGTGACTTCGAAGCGGCTTGTCTACCGATCCGACGCGGACGGGGTGATGGCCGTTGAGTTCGACGACCTCGCCGTGGTCGGGGAGCGCCCCTCCGGGAGCCTGGTGCTGGTCGATCGTTGGGGTCGGACCCGCCGGGTCGTTGCCTCCGACTGGAAGGACGGCGCGGATTTCGTCGCCGCGCTCCGAAAGGCGCTGCCCAAGCGCCTCCTCAGGGCTTTCCCCTCGGCTGACTAGCGTGCTGCGCCCGTGCGGCTGTGGCGAGTGTCCCCGTTCGGCGGTCACCAGACAGGTGTGACCGCACAATCTGGACGCTCGTCGCTGCGGCGCAGGAAGAAGGAGGATGCCCGCCCCTACGACCGGTCGAGGATGCCTCGGGCGTACGACGCCTGGCCGGCGTGCTGGAGGCAGTCGTTGACGATGCTGACGAGTCGCGCTCCGCGCGTGACGGGTGGGTTCCAGCTCGTGTCGACGACCTCGTCGAAGTCAGCGTCACTGAGCCCCTCCAAGTAGCTTCGTGTCTTGGTTGTCACGGCGTCGAGGTAGCCCGTGAGGAGTTCGGAGGTCGCGACGACCCGCGCGACGTCGCCGGCACTCATGCCGTAGCCCATCTCCTGAGGCCCGAACGGCAGGTCGAAGCGGTCGTACCAGCCGGCAGCTGTCCAGATCTGTTCGCTTCCGTCGAGGCCGGCGACCTGTACGTCCTGGCCGCGGGCGATGTGCCAGGCCAACCAGGCAATCGTGTTCGTGCCGATGGCGGGGCGGGAGGCGAGCTGCTGCGCGTCGAGGTCGTCGACGGCTCGGTCGACGATGGCAGGGATCCGAGAGAACGAGTCGATGAGGAGATCAGCGGGAGTCATACACCCACGCTAGGACTCCGCGGCTCCCGGCGTCAGGATCCGTGTCGCGGAGCAGTGCGACAACCTCAGTCGATCGGTGGCTGCGGGTCGTACTGGATGCTTCGTTTGACCGCGCTGGCGCGGTCCGTGCCCGCGAGGCGGCGGACGAGGTGGAGGGACATGTCGATCCCGGCGCTGACACCGGAGCTCGTGATCAGGTCACCGTCATCGACCCAGCGGTCCTCGGGTCGCACTTCGACGGTCGGATCGAGGTCGGCCAGAAGGTCGAGTGACGCCCAGTGGGTCGTCGCGGGCCGACCGTGCAGGAGCCCTGCGGCCGCGTACACGAGGGATCCGGTGCACACGCTGGTCATCAAGGGGGTGACGGAGGCGATCTCTCGGATCCAGTCGAGATGGTCGGGGTCTCGCAGCAGGGGTCGGGTGCCTTGCCCGCCCGGGTGCAGGAAGACGTCAAATGGCCGGGCGTCGTCGAGTGACGCGGTTGGCGTGAGTGTGAGGCCCTTCGCGGCGTTGACCGGGCCGCCCGTGCGTGAGACGAACGAGACGCGGTAGTCGTCTTCGGGAAATGTGCGGGTCCAGAACGCGAGGACTTCCCACGGGCCCACGGCGTCGAGTTCTTCTACTCCGTCGAAGATCAGGATTGCTATCTGCTTCATGACCTCAAGCCTGGTGGATGGACGACGCATCGTGAAGCTGCAGGAACGATGTGTCTCGTCCGCGCCTTTTGTCTCGTCAGTCGACGATGAAGAGTCGGGCGCCCTCGTCCGTGCGTGAGCGGTGCGCCTCCATCCGGTCGGATACGACGTACGAGTCGCCCGCCTTGAGGACGACCGTGCGCCCGTCGTCGAGTTCGGTCGTGAGCGAGCCCTCGAGCACGAGGAGCACATGACCGCGTGAGCACCAGTGGTCGGCGAGATAGCCGGGAGAGTACGTGACCATCCGCACGCGCGTGCCACCGAGCTCGTGGGAACGCCAGAGTGCCTCGCCGGTGTCGCCGGAATGGTGCGTCTCGTGGATGTCGCGCCAGGCGACTGTCTCGAACGGCACAGCGGCAGGACCAGGAAAGACTCCGGGTCGGGCGAGCGGGGACGGCTCGGTCACGGGGGCTCCTTGTCGGCCGGTCCCGATGGAGCGCGGCGTTGATAACAGGATAATCTGCCCTCTGTCAGCTAGGAGTGGAGTGTCAGATGAGCGAATCGGTGAAAGGCCCGGCGAGCTACTTCCCCTCGATCGAGAAGAAGTACGGCCATCCAATGCAGTATTGGTTCGACCTGGTTGGTGAGGCGCCGAGCTCGCGGCATATGGAAATAGTGTCGTGGTTGAAGACCGAGCATGGACTAGGTCACGGTCACGCGAATGCAATCGTCGGCTATCTCAAAACGCGTAATGACTGAGCTGGCTCAGCGAACGACGCGAATGTTGAAAGCCTGTCCGCGGAACGCCTGCATCATCGCGACGAACAGAACGAAGTAGTGCTCGGCACCGCGAGCGGAGGTAATGCCGCCCAGGTCGACCTGCACGTCGAGGCCCCAGCCGAGGTCGACGAGGAGTGAGCTGACGAGAGCCTTGGCGTCGGCGTCGTCCCCGGAGAGGAACACCGATGTCGGCTCTGAGATGGACCGGGGCGCGACGGCCAGGGTTCCGGGCAGCGTGTTGAGCGACTTCACGACGTTGGTCGTGGGCAGAGCGGTCTGCAGGAGCTCGCCGAGGCTCTCGTCGGGGTAGAGCAGCTCGAAAGCGGGGGAGACGGCGTTGCCGATGTCGAGCAGCACCTTGCCGGCGAGGTCGTCGGCAAGAGGGGTGAGCGCTTCGAGCGAGAACGAGGCCTGGAGCGCGTTCAGCACCAGGTCGGCGTCGCGGATCGCGTCAACGGTCGTGGCGACGGGTGCTGCGAGGTCGCTGTGCGCCCCCGGGTCGCGCGACCCGAAGGTGACGGTGTGACCGGCGGCGAGAAAACCGTCGGCGAGAGTGGTTGCCATGTGGCCGGTTCCGAGGACTGCAATGTGCATGGTGATGCTCCGATCGTTGAATGCCGATAGACTCATATCGTTCGAACTTGAACTACTTGAACTACTTGAACGCTATCACTAGTTTGAATTTGAATCAAATGGTGAGAGGCGCTACCTGCGGCGAGGAGCATCGGATGTCCAGTGAACTGACCCAGGAGGAGCTCGGTGCGTACTTCGCGCTCGTGACCGCGGGCGACCTTGTGCAGCGTGCCGTGTCCGCGCAGTTCTCCGAGCACGGACTGACGCCGCTTCAGTTCTCGGTGCTTGCGCAGCTGCACGACGCCCCCAGGGGGCTTCGCATGAGCGACCTCGCGGATGTGCTCGTGGTGTCGCGAAGCGGCCTGACTTACCAGATCACTCAGCTCGAGAAGGCCGGACTCGTCGAACGGGTGTCGTCGGTGACGGACAATCGCGGTGTCGTCGCTCGACTGACCCCGGCCGGTCGTGATCGGGTGCGCGAAACGCTCCCCGGCCACGTTGACCTCGTGCGGAAGAACTTCGTCGATCTCCTCGGCCCGAGGGAGGTCGCGAGCGTCCGAACCTCGCTCGAGAAGGTGGTCAGGCAGCTGCGCCGCTCGTGATCGTACCTACTGCAACCGTTCTTTACGTTTTTGACCGAGTGACGTAGGTTGGACTTGACGCATTTGACGCCGAAGGCGCCTATGGATGGAGTTGGGAGGAAGTGTTGAATCCGACACAGGTGGTCAAGAGATCAGCCGATCATCACGAGGTGATCGTCGGTGGCGATGGTCGATCGGCCGCGGCGACGGTGCGACTCGTCGAGGCAATTCTGCGCAAGACCGAGTCGATCGACCTCGTGGAGGTCGAGCGAGCGAACGGATCGATGGATGCTGTCGCCGACCGGATGTTCGCGAGCGTCCCCGGGGCACACGTGCTCGATGAGAAGATCGGTCCGTTTTACGACACCGCGGGTCTCCGCAAATGGTTCGCGACCAGCCGGCAGAATGTCGACGCGCAGGTGAAAGCGGGCGACATCCTGTGCCTGCTGACTTCCGACAATCATCGCCTCTACCCGTCCTTCCAGTTCAGCGCGGATGGCAGGCCTCTGCCCCGCCTTCGGGAGGTTCTCGTTGGGCTCGACCCACACCGCGAAGACCCTTGGGGCGACGCAGTCTGGCTGAATGCCCCGGCCCGCGATCTCGAGGGGTCCACCCCGGCGGAGGCGCTCCGAAACGGCCGGGCCGATCAGGCCATTCGCCTCGCGCAGCAAGCGGGAGGTTTCCGGCTCTGATGGCCGTCGACACGCTCGCGGAGCGCTCACGCGATGACGTTGCGCAGAAGCCTCCGGCCGACGACCTCGACCTATCCGGATTCCCCGAGGGCGGTCAGCCCGGGCCCGCTATGTTCCGCG
>JAODMX010000146.1 GCA_025464735.1 Frondihabitans sp.
CACCTCGGTCTCGCTCTTGGTGCGAACGAAGACGATCATTCCCTCGAAGTTCTCGACTTCGAGGATGCGGGTGAGGGCATCCACCTTCTGCGGGTACGACACCATCAGGTAGCGCTGGGTTGTGTTCGCCGAGGTGGTCGTCTTGTTTTTGACCGTGATCTCTTCGGCGTCGTTGAGATACTGCTTCGAGATGCGACGGATCTGCGCGGGCATCGTCGCCGAGAAGAGCGCAACCTGCTTGTCGTCCGGCGTGTCTTTCAGGATCGTCTCGACGTCTTCGGCGAAGCCCATCTTGAGCATCTCGTCCGCCTCGTCGAGAACGAGGTACTTCAGTTCGGTGAGGTCGAGCGTTCCTTTGGCGAGGTGGTCCATGATTCGACCTGGGGTTCCGACAACCACGTGGACGCCGCGGCGCAGCGCCGAGAGCTGAACCCCGTACGCCTGTCCGCCGTACACCGGAAGGACGTGGACGCCGCGCAGGTGCGAGGCATACTGCTCGAAGGCCTCGCAGACCTGCAGCGCGAGCTCGCGCGTGGGGGAGAGGACGAGCGCCTGGGGCTTCTTCTGCGTGACGTCGAGGCGCGACAGGATCGGCAGCGCGAAAGCCGCCGTCTTGCCGGTGCCGGTCTGGGCGAGCCCGACCACGTCTCGGCCAGCCAGGAGCGGCGGGATGGTCGCCGCCTGGATGGCCGAGGGTGTCTCGTACCCAACGTCGCGGATGGCCTTGAGAACAGCGTCACTCAGCCCCAGGTCGGCGAAGGCAGTCACAGCACCAGCAGTGTCTGTCTCGACAGTTTCGGCCTCGAGAGGGGCATTCGTGTCGGTGGTCATAGGCAAACGGTAGTCGCTTCCCGCACCACCTCGGGACCGCGACTCAGTCGACGAGGTCTTCGTACAGCACGGTGGAGAGGTACCGCTCCCCGTAGCTGGCCACGATCACGACGATGGTCTTTCCCGCGTTCTCGGGCCGTGCCGCGAGCTGGAGTGCCGCTTCGACCGTGGCGCCGGAGGAGATTCCGCCGAGGATGCCCTCCTCGGTGGCGAGACGCCGCGCGACCTCCACCGACTTCGTGATGTCGACGTCGATGATCTCGTCATAGACCTCGCGGTCGAGGACGCTCGGCACGAAGTTCGCTCCGATGCCCTGGATCTTGTGCGGCCCGGGCTGCCCGCCGTTCAAGATGGGAGACTCGGCGGGCTCGACGCCAACGACGGTGAGGCCGGGCTTCTGCTCTTTGAGGTACTGACCGGCACCCGTGATGGTGCCACCCGTGCCGATTCCCGAGACGAAGATGTCGACGGCGCCGTCGGTGTCGTTCCAGATCTCCGGGCCGGTCGTAGCGCGGTGGATCGCAGGGTTCGCTTCGTTCTCGAACTGCAGGGCTGCCACGGCGCCGGGGCGTTCCGCGACGATTTCCGCCGCCTTGTCGACGGCGCCCTTCATACCGGCGGGACCGGGGGTCAGGACAAGCTCGGCTCCGTACGCTCGAAGCAGCGCACGCCGCTCCTTGCTCATTGTCTCGGGCATCGTGAGGACCACCTTGTAGCCGCGTGCCGCGCCCACGGCGGCCAGCGCGATGCCGGTATTGCCGCTTGTGCCCTCGACGATCGTGCCGCCCGGCTTCAACGCTCCGGACTTCTCCGCCGCGTCGACGATCGCGACACCCAGGCGGTCTTTCACGCTCGACGACGGGTTGTAGAACTCGAGCTTCGCGAGGACCGTCGCTCCGAGACCGTCCGTCACCCGGTTGAGACGAACGAGGGGAGTGTTGCCGAATGCCTTCGTGATGTCATCGTGGATGTGTGCCATGACGCCAACGTAGCGCCCCATCCCAGGGATTGTCAGAAATGAGACCGTCGATGACGGAGGTGGCGGTCGTAGGCTTGGCCATCATGACGGAACCCATCGAAGTCGGCTACGTGCCCTACACGGTCTCGGCCGACTATCTCGCGACCTTCGGAGCCGACTTCGACAGTGAGGCCATCGACGACGCCATCCTCGAGGCGCTCAACAGGATCGTTCCCGAAGGGTTCACGGTCCACCGCAACGGCAAGGCGTTCGCCTTCGACGAGGATGCGGCGAAGCAGGCCGACGAGATCGACTGGGCCTCGATCCTGAAGCGCATTCCCGTCGACGAGATCATCGCCGAGCACTCGCGCTGAGCGATCCCTTCGCGCTAGCCGGCGCCCCGGGGGAGGGACGCGACCTGCGCCCGGAGTGACTCGGCCACGAGATCGAACGGCTCGACGCTCTTCTCGGCCCGGCTCATCACGACGGCCCCCTCGGATCCTGCGATGAGTGACGCGGCGAAGCGGCGCGCGTCGGTGGCACTGAGCCCGCCGCGCTGGAGGAGCTCAGCGAGCTGAGCCCGCCAGGCGCGGAACACCTCGGCCGTGTGCGACAGCAGATCGTTGGAATCGCTGGCCACGGTGACGGCCAGCACCGAGCATCCTGTGGTGTAGTCGGAGTACGTCAGCACGGAACGCCAGAGCGACAGGAACCGAGCGGCGATGTCGTCGGCCGACGAACCCCTGGCGGGCTCCATGGCGGCCGCAGCATGCGCGCCGGCGAGGTCGACCGCCTCGGCGACGAGCTGGTCTTTGCCGTCGGGGAAGTGGTGGTAGATCGAGCCCCTCGGAGCCTTGGTTAGCTCGAGCACCGACGAGAAAGACGTCTCTTGAAGGCCGCGCTGCGCGAGGAGTCGCACAGCCCCCTCGACCATTCGCTGCCGGGTGTCATTCGCCACGAGGCTCACCTCTCTTTTCACCGGAATCTCTTGACTATGACGACCATCATAGTGCAGGATCGGCATGTCAAGTCATCGACGATCCGCACCGAGGAGCCACCATGCCCATGATCGACGTCTACGCCACCACCGGAACCTTCGCCGACAAGCACCAGTTGGCGATCGACCTCGCAACGACCGTCATGACGATCGAGGGGGTTCCGAACATCCCGATGTTCCGCAAGAACACCGCGGCCTTCATTCACGAGTTGCCCGAGGGCGATCTGTCCAATGTCGACGGCGACAGCACCTCGGTGCGAGTGCAGGTGCTCACAAACGACGGTGCGCTCGACCGCGAGAAGCAGCTGGCCGTTGTCGAGCAGCTGACTGCGGTCGTGGTCGCGGCTGCGGGGGATCCCTCGCTCCACGACCGCACTTGGGTGCTGCTGACGGAGGCGCCGGGCGGCGGCTGGGGTCTGAAGGGTCACGCCAACACGAACGACGAGCTCGTGGCTGCGGCACGCGCCGAGATTGCTGCGCTCCAGGCCGGGAGTAGCGCCTCGTAACCGACCCGCCAGGAGAGTGTTACCCGAGCCCCGTAGAGTGCGGCGCGTGACGACCCTCGCACCGGACCGGATGAGGGCCCTGACCTGGGCTCGCCGACTCGCCGTATCTGACTGGGTCGCCGGAGTCTCGGTCGTGCTGACGGCGGCCCTTCTGATCGTCATCTCGCTGCTCCGGATCTCGCCTGTCTTCTTCGGCGACGAGATCGGGTACCTCGCGAACTCCCTGGCGCTCTCGGGCGGGCCCGATCTCGCCATCTCGGCGTCGTCGTACTACCCCGGATGGTCGCTCGTGATCGCACCGCTCTGGTGGATCCTGCACGACCCTCTCCACGTCTATCGCGCAGCGTGCCTGCTTTCTGCACTGAGCGGGATCCTGACGATTCCCGTGCTCACACTTCTTGGGCGGCGGCTCGGGGTCAATGGCTCAGTGGCCACCATCGCGGCCTGCGTCGTCGTCGCCCTCCCGGGGCACGCTCTGATGTCGGGATTCGCTCTCGCGGAGAGCTTCCTGGGCTTGGTCGTCGCGGGCACAGTCCTTCTGGCCGTCGTCGCTGCGCAGACGGGCAGGCCGGTCTGGTTCGCGGCGTTCGGGGCCGCCGCGGGCTATGCCTTCGTGACTCACGGTCGTGTCGTGGCAATGGTCGGGGCGGCTGTCGCCTGGGGTGTCGTGCTCGTCGTCCGTCGCACACCACGTGCGGGGATCGCAGCGATCGCTTCGACCGTGATCGTCGCGGGATCCGGATACCTCCTTTATCACCATCTCGAGGTCACCCTCTACGGCAGTTCCGCACGCGAGGGCGACGGCATCGCGAAACTCATCGGGGCCTCGCCTGGCGCGACCGCCCTGGCCGGAAGCGGCCAGCTCTGGTTCGCCGTGGTCTCGACCTGCGGGCTCCTGCTTCCGGGAGTCGTGTTCATCGTGCGCCGGATCCGGCACGAATGGACCGAAAGGCAAGCCGGCTGGGGCAGCTGGCTGGGGCTGTCTGTCGTGGGACTGGCCGTGGTCAGCGTCACATACGTGAGTGGATCCTTGACGGTTCACGAGCGACTGGACGTCTACGTGTATGGCCGTTATCTCGAGCCCCTCGTCGATGTCGTGGCGTTCCTCGGCCTCGTCGCGCTTGTTCGCGGCGTCTCGCGTCGAGTCCTCGTGGGCATTGTGGTGGCGTTCGTCGCCATCACCGTGGGCTACGGAATTGCCGCCGCAAGGTGGGTGCCGACGAGCGCTCACACCGTGTTCGGCTGGAATCCCATGAACGTGTTCGGGCTCGCCCAGTACGGCTGGGCGACTCCCCATCACGACGAGGCTCTCCCGGTCGTGAGTGCGGCCTGCATCGTCGCCGTGCTGCTCCTGGCGACGTTCGTTCTCCGGCGCTTTCTGCGCGACCCGACCTGGATGCTGGCGCTCCTCGTCGGCTTCGCCCTGGTCAGCACGATCGTCGGACAGGCCCGCACGGTCGATCCCGTGTACCGGGGCTACCAGCGCGCCTTCACGCTCACCAACATCGTGAAAGAGCTTCCGGGTGCCACCATCTCGTTCGACACCGTGCCCGACGTCGTCACCGGACGGCCCTCCGGCGTCATCAGCCGCAACGCGTATCAGTTTTTTCTTGCGCCCCGTCACGTTTCGGTGGTCGACAGCGGTGACGGCGTGCCGTCGACCGAGTTGACCATTGCGCGGAAATACTGGACGCCCGGCGTCGCCGCAGGCTGGCGCAAGATCGCCGACGACAACGCCTTCGACAACGCCCTGTGGGTTCGGCCCGGCGCACTACAGACGCGACTCGCGGCAGAAGGGCGCCTGCTACCGATCGACGGTTGACGGCTCGCCGGGCGTCTTCACCGGTCACCAACATGTGAGCGGATATCATTCCGCCATGACCGATCAGCTGGAATCGAGGGCGACGGGGATGGTGACGGCCGTGATGGACGACAGCGAGCACCCGATCTCCCGAGCGATCGCCACTCCGGTCGAGGGCGTCGCCGTCGTCGATTCGGATGAAACCGAGGTCACCGACACGGCAAGCATCACCATTCCCACGGCCGACATCCTTGCCGACCCCGAGGCGGTGGCTGAATTGGTCGCCGCGCACAGCACAGCTTCCGACGACGAACACGGCTATCCGGTTGCGCCGGAACGCGGCTCGCTCGACGACGACGACCTCGTTCCCCTGGTGGACCGCCACACCAACGACACCGCGACGATCGACCTGATCGGCATTCTTCAGGCACAGATGCAGCTGCGGACGCGCGAGGCCGAGCGCTTCGCCGCCTGGGAAGAGCACATGCGCCAGATCGGTACGGCCGAGGCTCTCGGCGAGGTCGAGCGCACCCGACTGCACTTCACCGGCGTCATCCCCGTGCAGCGGCCCGCTTCGATGGTGACCACGTTGAGCCCTGCTCCTGCTTCGGCCGCCTCCTCAGGCGAGCTCGCCACGGTCGACGCGGAGACCGTCGTCGCCGCGCCAGTCATCGGAGCCGGAACGGCACCCACGGCGGACGAGGTGCCGGCTGTTGCTTCCGCCGTCCACGAGCGCACCCTCGACGAGGAGATTCTCGAGCACGACGAGCCGGTCACTTCGGTGACGTCCGCACCGACGGGTGAGGCACGGTTGTCTCCATCGCCGAGTCGCAGGATCCTTGTCCCGGTGCTTTCCGTCGCCGCGGGACTCGTCGTCATCGCCGCAGTCGTGCTCACCGCCGTCGGTTCGACCATCGTGGGCGCCGCCGCGCTTTCGGCACTCGGCGTCGTTGCTGCGGCCTGGATCGGCATCGTGCTCGCGCGAGTGGCGCTTCGCCCTCGGGGGAGCCGCGTCTCGGCTCCGGTCACCACGAGGACGGCGTGGGTCCTGGTTGCCGGACTCGTCGTCGGAACGGTTCTCGGAGAGGGCTTGGTCCGTACCAGTGTTGCGGCCTTCTCCTGGCAGGGCTACCTGCTCCGGCTCGTCGACGTCCAAGGTTTCCACGCCGAGCTGTCGGTTGTCGCCGCGATCGTCGGAGCACTCGTCGTCGCATTCGTGATCGTCGTCCTGGGCGACCGCAGCCCGGAGGCCACGGCGTCCGCGAACTGAGGCTCACGCCGTAGGCTGGTGTGCGTGTCCACTCTTGAAGCCGTCAGCGCTGCCGTGTCGCAGCTATGGCCACTGGGCGGCGCGGCTCCGTGGGATTCCCCAGGTCTTGTCGTGGGCGATCCGTCTGCGGTCATAACCCACATTCACCTCGCTGTCGACGCCGTGCTCGACACGGTCGACGAGACCGTCGACCTGGGTGCCGACCTTCTGCTCGTGCACCACCCGTTGCTGTTCCACGGTGCGACCACGGTCGCTGAAGATACGACCAAGGGTGCCGTGATCGCGCGCCTGATTCGTGGCGGGGTCGCACTCCTTGCCGCGCACACGAACGCCGATGTCGTCGAGACCGGCACGTCGCGTGTCCTCGCCCACCAGCTCGGCCTCATCGAGCAGCAGCCTCTCGAAGCGAACGCCGGCGACCCGTCGGGGAGCACCGGCATCGGAATCACCGGCCGGCTTCCGGAGGTCGCCACGCTCATGTCCCTGGCCCGACTGCTCACCGACATCCTCCCGCCCACCGCGGGCGGGGTCCGCGTCGCGGGAGACCACGAACGCGTAATCGAGACGGTGGCCGTCTGCGCCGGGGCCGGAGATTCCCTGCTCGCGAACCCCCTCGTGCTCGAGTCTGACGTCTACATCACGAGCGACCTCCGTCATCACCCCGCCTCCGACGCGCGCGAACGGATGCTCCTCGGCAAGGGGCCGGCATTGGTGGACGTGTCGCACTGGGCCAGCGAATGGCTCTGGCTCGACACCGCGGCAG
>JAODMX010000204.1 GCA_025464735.1 Frondihabitans sp.
CGGAAATCACCCACTGCCGCGCCTTCGTCTACGAGGTCGCCTCCCGCATCGACGACGGCGAGGAGGACGAGCTCAACGCCCTGGCGTCCATGTCGAAACTGAAGTCGACCGAGATCGCCAAGCACACGGCTCTCGAAGCCGTGCAACTCATGGGCGGCTACGGCTACGCGAGCGCGTGGGGCATGGAACAGCAGCTCCGCAACGCGATCGCGCCGACCATCTACGGCGGAACGAACGAGATCCAGCGCGAGATCGTCGCACGAAGCCTGGGGCTCTAGCTGCGCGCTGGCGCGATCAGAAGTTCGGGATCGCCGAGGGATCGACCTTCGCCGGAGTGCTGCTGGGCGCTGACTCGCCGTCGGTCTCGGATCCGGCGGCCTCCATGGCGGCGAGCATGCCCCGAACGTCGTTGGCCAGCTGCTGCACCCCCTCGGGGAGCATCTCGAAGCCTTCGACGTTGCCGGGGTTGATCACGAGACCGGTCTCGTCCGGGATGGCCTGAACGAGTTCGGCCGCGGGCATCTGGACGGCGTAGCCCGCTACGCCGATGACCTCGTCCGGGATCTGGTCGATGTGGCTGAAGGCCGCGAGCATCGGGGTGCCCTCGCGGTCGAAGAGAACCGGTTGGAGGTCGTTGAGGTCGTCGGTCACCTCGGTCGCCGTCGGAACGACGATGAGGGCGTTCACGAATTGGGCGATGACGTCGTTCATGTCGCCGCGCCCGGCCTGACCCTCGCTGATCGCCAGCTCGAGCGGAGTCCGCTCGCGATCGGGGGTCGTCTGTGCGTCGTCGGTGGAAGTCATCCGCCAACCCTGCCCGCTCAACCTCCGTAGAACCTCAATCCGCGCGGCGTTTCGCGCGCGGCCGTCGGCAAACCCTCGCCGCCGGCTGCGACACCAGCGCCGAGCGCGCCCCCGCGCGCGGGTCGGCTAAACCCTCGCTGTCGGCTGCGACGGTGGTCCTAGGACCACCGCGACGGCCGACGGCGAGGGTTTAGCGGAACGCGAGGCCGCGGGTCAGGGCGCCGCCACCCGGTGCCACGCACCATCGGCCGCCGACGCCTCGGCCGCCTCGACGACGAGCGCCGCCGCCAGGGCGTCAGCGACGCCGGGCGCGACCTGCGTGCCCGTCGCAACCGACGACAGGAACTGGTAGGCCTCGATCACCTTGAGGTCGTCAAAGCTCATCGAGATGCCGGGCCCCGGCTGGAAGTGCGCGTAGTCACCGTCTCCGGCGCCGGCCAGCACGGTCGTGTAGCCGTGCACGTCGCCGTCGACACCAAGGCACACCTCGAGCTCGTTCATCCGCGCGAAGGTCCAGCGGAGCGACCCGAGCGTGCCGTAGACCTCGATCGAGTAGTCGGAGCGGGGGCCGACCGCGACGCGACTCGCTTCGAGGAAGCCGACCGCTCGGGATCCGGCGAATCTCACCAGGAGCGACGCGTAGTCCTCGTTCTCGACCGGCAGTCGAGGGTCGTCCGCCGACGCTCGCACGTGGCCAACGGTGGCGGTCTGTGGCTTCGGGCGCTCCGCGATCACGGTCTGCGTGAGCGCGGTGACGTCGCCGATCGGGGCGACGAGCTGGGTCGCCAGGTCGACGCCGTGCGAGAGGAGGTCGCCGAGCACGCCGGATCCGGCGCGGGCACGTTCGTACCGCCAGGTGTGGGCCCCGAGCGGGTCGGCCGAGTAATCAGCCAGGAGGGACACCTTCACGTTGGTGACCTCGCCGAGCTTGCCTTCGGCGATGAGCCTCTTGGCGTGCTGGACGGCCGGCGCTTGCCGGTAGCTGAACCCGACCGCTGTGACGACGCCGGCTCGGGCCGCCGCTTCGACGATGTCGCGGGTCTCGGACGCGTCGCGACCGGTCGGCTTCTCGATCCAGAACGGTTTGCCGGCTTCGGCTGCCGCGAGAGCGAACTCGCGATGCAGGAAGTTCGGCGCGCAGATCGAGACGACGTCGACCTCGGGGTCGGCCAAGACCTCGCGGTAGTCGAGCGTCGAGCGTTCGTAGCCCAGGACGTCGACGGCGTAGTCGGCGTTCGCCTGAACGGCATCGGCCGCGACCACGAGGCGAGGAACGAAGGGCGCCTCGGGGTAGGCGTAGCGCACCGAGGAATAGGCCTTCGAGTGCAAGCGCCCCATCCAGCCGACGCTGATGAGGCCAACGCCCAGAGGGCGGCGGGTCACGTCGTGACCTCTGGCTTGACGGTGTTGATGACGCTCCGGGCGTCCGAGTCAGTCGTGATCACTGGTCCTCCGTTGGTCTGTCGTGATCGGGCGCGGCGAACCCGACCTTACGGGTCGGACCAGCCTATGTCCAGTCAATGTGACAACCTCAGCTTCGGGTCGGAAGGCGAGGCCTCAGCCGACCATCAGCGGCCGACGATCAGCCGCAGCGCTCCGTCGAAAGTGGGCTGCTCCCGCAGGTGGCCGAAGCGCGCGTCCCAGGTTCCGTCGGCGAGGTCAGCCGACAGTGAAGCGACGAATCGCGGCTCGACCTCGGGGTCGACGAAACTCCAGGCCGAGTTCGCGAGCCGTGCTCCCGGATCCAGCAACCGCTCGGGGCGCCCGTAATAGGCCTCACTGAAGCCATCGGTGCAGTCGAGGGGAATCGGCACATCAAGGATCTCGACCCGACCACCCAGCAGGCGCGCAACCTCGGCGGGGTCGGGGTACCTCGAGGCCTCTGTCGCAATGACCTCCGGTGCATAGACGGCCAGCCACGAGCGGTCGAGAGCCGCCGGGTCGCACGAGAGCAGAACGATCGGCCCTCGCGTCACACGCCGGAGCTCGCGCAGGCCCGCCGCCAAGTCACCCCACTGGTGGATCGAGAACGTCGACATGGCGGCGTCAAAGCTGTCGTCGTCGAACGGCAGGCTCTCGGCCGTCGCGTCGATGGCCGAGACGCGGTGGGGTGGGCGCTGCGCGCGCATGGAGGCACTCGGCTCGACCGCGGTGACCACACGGTCGAGAGGCTCGTAGGACCCTGCGCCCGCCCCGACGTTGAGAACAGTCGTCGCCTCGCCCAAGGCCGCGCTGATCATGCTTTCGATCCGGGAATCCGGCTGCCGGTAGTCGATGTAGCCCTGCCCGATCCTTCCGTAGTCAGCGTCGCCCGCGCTTCCATCCTGTCTGGGTGCCTCACTCATTCTTCGAGTGTTCCAGATGTCGGCGCGGCCACGAATGTGGGGACACACCTTAGGGTGGAATCACCAATCGGCCTGGAGAGGGAACGTGAAGCCGCTGACCGAAGAGGACATCCGCTCGTCGTTCGTGAACGCGCAGCCCGGTGATCTCGACCGCCTGCCGATTCCGGGGCTGCACGAGATGCTGTGGGACGATCGCGAGTTCCTTGGCTGGCGCGATGCCCAGGCTCACCTGCGCGGCTACATCGTGCACTGGATGGACGACCGCCCGACCGGGCTCGTGGTTCGAACGTCGTCGACGGCTCTCCGGCCGGGCATAGCGGCAATGTGCTCGCTCTGCCACTCGCCGCAGCCGGCCACGCAGGTTCGGCTGTTCACCGCGCCCCGGGCGGGTGAAGCCGGTCTCAACGGCAACACGCTCGGCACCTACATCTGCGAAGACCTCGCCTGCTCGCTGCTGATCAGGGTCGCCCCGCCGCACCTGAATCCCCCCGAGCGGATCGCCGAGAGGGCCGCCGGGTTGTTGGAACGGGTGCAGAACTTCACGGCCGACGTGATGAAGACGGCCTAAACCCTCGCCGCCGGCCTGGGCGGTGGTCCTAGGACCACCGCGAC
>JAODMX010000225.1 GCA_025464735.1 Frondihabitans sp.
GCTTGTTGAGGTGGCCGGCGAGCCAGGCGATTCCCTCGACGTCGAGGTGGTTAGTCGGCTCGTCGAGGAAGATGACGTCCCAGTCGCCCACGAGGAGCTTGGCAAGGCCGACCCGGCGCCGCTGCCCGCCGGACAGCTCGGCGATCGTGGCCTCCCAGGGAACATCGAGGAGCAGTCCGTCGATGACGTCGCGGATGCGGGCATCCCCCGCCCACACGTACTCTTCCCTGTCGCCGACGATCGCGTCGCGCACGACGAGGTCGTCCGGCAGGGTGTCGGCCTGGTCGAGCATGCCGAGCGTGACGCCGTTGCGGCGGGTGACGCGTCCGGCATCCGGTTCGATGCGGCCGCTCAGGAGGCGCAGCAGCGTCGATTTGCCGTCGCCGTTGCGCCCGACGACACCGATGCGGTCGCCCTCGTCGAGCCCGATGGTGATCCTGTCGAAGATGACACGGGTGGGATATTCGAGGTGAAGGGACTCGGCGCCCAGTAGATGTGCCACTGAATGACCTTAGCCGGATTGTCCGGGCGTTCTGGTTGCGCTGCCGCCACAGGCTACGCAGTGGTTGCCGCTCTCGGATGCCGCGTGGCCTAGCCCACGGTGACGGTGATCTGGTGCCAGCCCTCCGAGCCGTTCGGCGCGGGGGGAACCTGCACGTTGCGCTGCGTCGTGCCGTTCGCGTCGGTTGCCCGCACCTGGATCCGGTGCGATCCGCGTGTCGCCGGCCACTCGTAGACCCACTGGCGCCAGGTGTCCGCCGAGATCGAGTCGGCGAGACGTGCCTGTGCCCACGGCCCGTCGTCCACCTGCACCTCGACGGCCTTCACGCCGATGTGCGGCGACCACGCGACGCCGGCGACCGCGATCGTGCCCGCCTTCACCGACGAGTCGGCACGTGGTGTGTCGATGCGCGAGGACAGTTTGACCGGACCCCTCTCCGACCAGCCGCGCGGAGTCCAGTAACCCTGGTCCTTCGCGAAGGTCGTGACCTTCAGCTCGACGACCCACTTCGTCGCCGAGACATAGCCGTAGAGGCCCGGCACGACCATCCGCACCGGGAAGCCGTGCTCGACGGGGAGCGGCTGACCGTTCATGCCGACGGCGAGCAGCGCCTCGGTAGCGCTGTCCTGCAGGATGTCGAGCGGGGTTCCAGCGGTGAAGCCGTCGATGCTCGTCGACAGCACCATGTCGGCTCCCGCCTTCGGCACCGCCTGCCTGAGCAGCTCGCGGATCGGATAGCCAAGCCAGAGTGCGTTGCCGACGAGGTTGCCGCCGACCTCGTTCGAGACGCAGCTCAGCGTCGCCGCGTGCTCGACGAGGGGCTTGCCGAGCAGTTCCGCGAAGGTCAGCTCGACCTGGTTTTCGACCATGCCGGTGACCTTCAGCTTCCAGTCACTCGGATTGATAGAGGGCGGCGAGAAGGCGGTATCGATGCGGTAGAAGTCCGCGTTGGCAGTGACGAGCGGCGAGATGCCGGCGATATCGAGGGACGCACCCGCGGGCACCGGCGGGGCGGCCACCGAGGCCTTGGGCAGGGTGAGCTTCGTGCGAATTGCTGTGACCCCGGCGGCCGACGCATTCATGAGACGCGAGCCTGTTCCAAGGACAACGGATGCTGCGCCCGCAACAATCGCGAGCATGAGGAAGCTCCGCCGCTCGAGTGGGGTCGAGGGTGGCGACGCCGCCGGAACGGACCCCCGCGCGGCGGCCGCCCGCCAGCCTGCCAGCCGCTGGACCAGGATCCGAAGCACGACGACGCCGGCGACAGCACCCACGACGGTAGGGACACCGTCAAAGCCGGTCGCGCCGGCCCGGGTGACCACGGCGATGAGCGCGAGCAGCGCACCGATGCCGAAGAGAACGACGCCCCACGGCGTCCTGCGCGCTTCGAGGGCTCCGGCGAGCGCCGCGAGAACCACCAGGATCACCCCCATGAGCGTGAGCAGTGCCGCCTTGTCGCCCGTACCGAACAGGGCGATCATGAAGTCTTTGGCACCGGGCGGGGCCAGATCGATCACGAGCGAGCCGACGGCGAAGAGCGGGCTGCCGGCAGGCCCGACGAACACCGAGATCACCTCGGCGACGGCGAGCACGACGGCGGCAGAGACGATTCCCGCCACGGCCGCCAGGAGGCGCGCCACGCGGGGGGTCATACGGTCACGATCGCAGAGATCGCCGGCGAGAGCATCACTCCCTCAGGATAGGTCGCGAGTCGGGAGATTGGCCGGGAGCGGGCGTCCGGGAGCGCTAGTCGCTCACGATCCGGGCGCCGTGCACCGGCCCGGTCGCACGCACGACCCTGAGCCGCGCGGCGCTGAGCGCGATCTGCAACTCGAGCGCGCCGTCGAGGTCAGCGGCGAGAAACGCGTCCGTCGGGCAGGATCCGGAGATCATCCCTGCGAGTGCACCGTTCTCCTCGCCGAGTTCGATCACCGCGGCGAGCTCCGGTTCAAGATGCAGCGCCGGCGCCTGCAGGTCGTTATGAAGCGCCTCGGCGAGCATCTGCGGATCCCCCGCGCGAAGGGCCTGGAGCACATTCGCGTCGACCTGCGGCTGCACCGCGGCGGGGAAGATGTCCTGGGAGTGTCGGTCGCGGTGCAGGTCGAGTTCGCGGTAGACGAGCGGGGTACTCATTCCGAAGTCGGCGAGGGCGAGCACCCACTGGAACTGCCCCTTCGCGAGCGCGGGGCTGAGCTGGTCGCCGCGTCCGGTGCCGATGGCGGTGCCGCCGGTGAACGCGAATGGCACGTCCGACCCGAGTTGGGTGGCGAGGTCGAGCAGCTCCTCGCGGCTGAGGTCGGTGCCCCAGAGCGCGTCGCAGGCGAGGAGGGTGGCCGCGGCATCCGCCGATCCGCCTCCCATGCCACCGGCGATGGGCACGTGCTTCTCGATCTCGAGGTGCACGCCCTTTCGGTACCCGGCCTTTCGGGCGAGGAGGGTGGCCGCCTTGATCGCGAGATTCGATCCGTCGGTCGCGAGGTTCGAGACGTCGATCGGACCACTGAAATTCACCGAAAAGTCGTCGGCCTCCGAGGCCCGCACCTCTTCGGTGAGCGAAACGGCCTGGTACGCGGTGGCCACCTCGTGGTACCCGTCTTCGAGCAGAGCCCCGACCTTGAGAAAGACGTTGATCTTGGCCGGTGCCCGTGCGTGCACCACCCTGGGAGCGGCCTCGGCGGTCATAACTCCAACCTAGCCGACCAGCTCGAACCCTCTTTACCCGAGGCCGCCGGGCTTAGGCGCGTGCGATGGCGAGGAAGTCGTCGACCGTGAGTTCCTCGCCGCGGGCGGTCGGCGGTATCCCCGCCGCGTCGAGTATCGCGGACGCCCTGGCGCTGTCGCCAAGCACCCCCGCGAGCGACTGGCGCAGCATCTTGCGACGCTGTTGAAACGCGGCATCCACGAGCGCGAATGTCGCGAGCCGCTCCTCCTCCGTGCCCGGCTGCTCGTGCCGGTCGAAGCGCACGAGGATCGAGTCGACGTTCGGCACGGGCCAGAACACCTGGCGGCTCACCTGGCCCGCCGTTCGCCAATCGCCGTACCAGGCCGCCTTGATGCTCGGGCTGCCATAGATCTTCGATCCCGGAACGGCGGCGATGCGCTGCCCGACCTCTGCCTGCACCATCACGAGTCCGGAGGCGATCGCGGGAAAGAACTCGAGAAAGTGCAGGAGCACGGGCACCGAGATGTTGTACGGCAGGTTCGCGACGAGCACCGTCGGAGCACCCGGTAGCTCGGTGATCGTCATGGCGTCGGCCGTAAGGACGGTGAGCGGGGCGTCCGGCCGGAAGAGTTCGACGGTCACGGGCAG
>JAODMX010000295.1 GCA_025464735.1 Frondihabitans sp.
ACCGTCTCCGTCATGTCCACCTCTGCGACGGATCCCGCGCGGCCGTCGACACCGAGAGCGCCGGCGGCATCTTCGACGAGCATCTTGTTCCCGGGCACGGTGTCGAGCCGGTGCGAGCGGTACTGCGCGAGTTGGCTCTCCGCGACTGGTCTGGATCCATCATCGCCGAGGTCAACACCCGCAAGGCCGGCACGCACGAGGCTCGGATTGCGATGCTCACGGAAACCCTCGACTACGCCCGCAAGGCGCTCGTCGTTCCGCGACTGCGGCACTCCGCCTGAGGCGACGCTACCGCGCCGTCACATCACGCTGAGCAGGAGCGTGCTGACCGGCAGTGCGACGACAACGATGCCGAGTCCCGCCAACGCGAACTTCCCCCACGGCACCTCGACGCCGAGCCCTTCGAGCCGGCCGTGCCAGAGCAGAGTCGCGAGCGATGCCCACGGGGTGACGACGCAGCCGATGTTCACCCCGATGAGGATGGCCACGAGGCGTACCGCCGAGCCGCCGACGGGCTCGAGGGCGAGATAGGCCGGAAGGTTGTTCGCGACGTTGGCGGAGAGCGCCGCTCCGCCCGCGAGCCGCAACAGGTCGGGGAAGGTGTGCCCCGTTCCGACGACATCACCGAGCAGTCGCGCAAGGCCCAGGGCCTGCGCGCCCGCGACGACGAGAAACAGGCCCGAGGCGAACAGCAGCGTGCCCCAGGGCACCAGAGTCAACCGCAGGGCCGCCGGTCGACGAATCGCGAACGCGACGACGAGCAGGAGTGCGGCCCCCGCGGCCGGGATCCAGACCGCGATACCGGAGACGAGAGCGGGCACCAGCAGCACCACGGCGATCGCGGCGACGTGGAACTGGGGTCGATCGTCCGCCGCGTCGACCGACGCCACCGGGAACCGCTGCGCGAGTTCCCGGCGGTAGCGGATCCCGATTCCGACAACCGGCACGAGAGCTCCGACGACCGCAGCGGGCAGGACGAGAGCCGCGAACGCCAGCGGCGCCGGGTTGCCGAGAGCGTGGACGGCGAGGAGGTTCGTGAGGTTCGACACCGGCAGAAGCATCGACCCGCAGTTCGCCAGCCACACGGCCGTGAACGCGAAGGGCAACGGCGACGCCCCGACTCGCCGCGCAACGAGCACGACGACCGGGGTGAGCAGTACGGCGGTCGTGTCGAGCGACAGAAAAATGGTGCAGAGCAGGCACAGCACGACGACAAAGATCCAGAGCACCCAGACCCGGCCGAGAGCGAACCGGGCCGCGGCTCCGGCCAGCCAGGCGAAGAGTCCCGCCTCCGCGGCGAGGTCGGCCACGATCGTGAGTCCGACGACGAAGCCGAGCACGGGGGCGACGCGATCGAGCAGCGCGAGCAGGGCGTCCGGGGTCAGAATGCCTGCGAACGCAGCGACGATGCCGACGACGACGAAGGCGGCGCCGATCAGAGCCGTCTTCACAAGAGGATCCGGTGCGAGAGGCAATGCTGCATCCGGTAAAGATATCCGCTCACCGGGTACGTTGAAGACAACGACGTCAAGGAGTATTCGTGCGCAAGTTCATTTTCAACGGTGCCATCATCAGCGCCATTTTCTCCGGGATCAGCGCGCTGCGGGCCACGAGGAGCGGCCCTCGCGACTGGCGCCTGGCGCTGCTCTGGGTCAGCTGGGCGGCGTCGCTCGCGATCGCCCTGGGCAACGTCGTCGACAACGCGCGCCACGAGGACTGACGGCGGCAGGTCGCATCGCCCACGTCACGGTTGCTTCGCGGAAATGCGCGAAGCGATCGCGACATTGGCGACGTCAATGGCGCGTCGTCAGATGCTGCGCTTGCGCTGCCGCAGTGCCTCGAGCGCGAGGCCGTGACTGGCGTAGCAGCCGATCTCGTGGGCCGACGCGAGGTGTGTTCCGCGAAGGGCGGCGTAGCCGTTCCACTGGGTGCGGACGAAGCCAAGCACAGCGTCGGGGGTCGAGACCTGCGTGAGGTTGTCCGTCAGCGCGCGGGTGCTGATCTCCGCTGTTCGGCGGAAGGGTTCGATACGTGCGAGTGTCACGAGAACCACGGTATTAGACCCGACCTCGGTGCAGCCCAGAATTACGCTGAACATCTCCCCAACAGAAATGCCGACTAACGAACCTCACAGCAGGCTGATAGCGTGCCGGGATGACCACCCCCACAAAGGGGGGCCAGAGCGCCCCCGACGACGGCCGCGGCGGAGTCGCTGAACGCGACCTTTCGGCGAACGATTTCAGTCACGAGCAGGAGGGCTTCCAGCACGGATTGAAGCCGCGGCAGCTCCAGATGATCGCCATCGGCGGCGCGATCGGAACAGGGTTGTTCCTCGGAGCCGGCGGCCGACTGCACAGTGCCGGCCCGTCCCTCGCGATCGTGTTCGCTGTGTGCGGCGTCTTCGCATTCTTGATCCTCCGTGCTCTCGGCGAGCTCGTCCTGCACCGGCCGTCTTCGGGATCCTTCGTCTCGTACGCCCGCGAGTTCTTCGGCGAGAAGTTCGCCTATGCGGCGGGATGGATGTACTTCCTCAACTGGGCAATGACGGCGATCGTCGATACGACAGCGGTTGCGCTGTACCTCCAGTACTGGAAGGCGTTCACCTCCGCGCCGCAGTGGCTGCTCGCGCTGCTCGCCCTCGCCGTCGTGCTCAGCGTCAATCTCCTGGCGGTGAAGGTCTTCGGCGAACTGGAGTTCTGGTTCGCTCTCGTCAAGGTCACCGCGCTCGTGGTCTTCCTCATCATCGGAGTCGTCTGGCTGGCATTCGCCTTCCCCGTGACTCATGACGGGCACTCGATCCAGACCGGCTGGAGCGTCATCGCAACGACAGGGATCCTGCCCAACGGCGTTCTGCCAGCGGTGATCGTCGTGCAGGGTGTCGTCTTCGCGTACGCCGCCATCGAACTGGTGGGGACCGCCTCGGGTGAGACGCCGCACCCGGAGAAGATCGTGCCTCGCGCGATCAACACCGTCATCCTCCGCATCGCCGTGTTCTACGTCGGTTCGCTCGTGCTGCTGTCGCTGCTACTGCCCTACACGGCCTACAAGGCAGGGGAGAGCCCGTTCGTGACCTTCTTCTCCAGCCTCGGCAACGCGCAGGTCGGCGCCGTGGTCGGCTCGATCATGAACTTCGTCGTGCTCACCGCGGCGCTCTCGAGCCTCAACGCGGGGCTCTTCTCGACCGGACGGGTGCTCCACTCGATGGGGATGAACGGTTCCGCACCGAAGTTCACGACGGTGATGTCGAAGGGCGGCGTGCCGTACGGCGGGATCCTGCTCACCTCGGCGATCACGCTGCTCGGCGTGGTGTTGAACGCGATCGTCGGAGCGTCGACCGCGTTCGAGATCGTGCTGAACATCGCCTCGCTCGGGATCCTGACGGCCTGGGGAACGATCATTCTGTGCCAGATGCGACTGCGTCAATGGGCAAAGCAGGGCAAGGCGAAAGAGCCCACGTTCCGCCTGCCCGGCGCTCCCGTCACGAGTTGGCTGACCCTGGCGTTCCTCGTGGTGGTCATCGTCCTGATGGCGATCGACTGGCCGATCGGCAGCATCACGGTGGCGTCTCTGCTGGTGATCATCCCGCTGCTGATCATGGGCTGGTTCTTGCAGCGCGACAGAATCCTCCAGATCGCGAAGATCCGCGAGGGAGTCACCGGGCCGTTCCCAGTTACGGGCCGTGACGCGTCGGCGCAGGTCGAGCGAGACGACGAATAGAGACGGTTACCAGGTTGTGGGAAGGTTCGCCGCCTGGTCGTTCGGGGTGACCCGGTAGTCCTGAAGGACGTCGGTCATGATGGCGCGGAAGGCCGGGCCGACCCCGGCCGAGGTCTTGTTCGTCGTCGGCTTGTTGAACGTGACGAGCACCACGTACTGCGGGTTCGCGGCGGGAGCGATCGCTGCCACCGAGGTGATGAAGTCGTCGCCGTAGCCGCCGCCGGGTGCGTCGGCAATCTGCGCGGTGCCGGTCTTGGCTGCGATCGTGTACCCCGGGATGGGGGTCATCGTGCTGAGGGTGCCCTTGGGGATCGTCTGCTCGAGCATGTCGACGACCTGGTTCGCGGTCGACGCCGACACCACTCGTGTGGGTGCCGCCGCCGTGGGCGTGGTGACCTTCCCAGTGCTAGAGGTGCAGCTCTCGACCAGTTTCGCCGGGACCCTCACGCCCCCGTTCGCGATCGCCTCGTAGGCGTCGGCCATCTGGATCGAGGTCGCCGAGACGCCCTGCCCGAACATCTCGTTGTAGTTGGTCTGCTGGTCCCACTGCGAGACGGGCCGGAGCGGAGCCGTCGGCTCGCCGGGGAAGTCGACCCCGGACCGGGATCCGAGGCCGAATTTCACGAGGTAGTCGTAGCGTTCCTGGGCACTCAGCCGGGTGCCGAGCATCGAGATTCCGACGTTCGACGAGTTGGCGAGGATCCCGGTGAGCGTGTAGGGCTCCACCGGGTGGCTCTCGGCATCGTCGATGACGCCACCCCAGGGGAAGCTTCGGCTGTCGGGCACCGACACTTCGGTGGCCGGGGTCACCTTGCCCTGGTCGATCAGCGAGGCCGCAGTCAGCGACTTCATGATCGAGCCCGGCTCGAAGAGGTTGGTGAACGCCTGGGAGTACAGGTCGGCGGAGGGGGTCGCGTTGATGTTGTTTGGGTCGACGCTCGGGTAGTCGGCCACCGCGAGGAGCGACGCGTCGGACACCTTCATGACAACCGCCGTGGCGGAGGTGGCGCCGAGCGCCTTCGTCTGCTGGGCAAGGATCTGCTGCACCTGGTACTGCAGGTCGGCGTTCAGGGTGGTCTTGACCGTGCCGCCCTGGGTCGCCTTCTGCGTCACGACCGTGCTGCCCGGCAGCACGACTCCGTCGGCGCCCCGCTCGTAGGTCTCGGATCCGTCGGACCCCGCGAGGCAGGCGTTCTGCTGGAGTTCCAAGCCGGCTTGGGCCCCGGAGTCACCCGTGAAGCCGAGCAGGTTGCCCGCGACGGCGCCGTCCGGGTAGCTCCGAGCGGACTCGCGCTGCAGGTAGACGTAAGGAATCTGCAGCGCGACGATCGCCTGGTACTCACCCACGTCGACGCTCTTGACCAGGTAGGCGAACTGGGATTTCTTGTTCGCAGTGATCGCGGACATCAGCGCCGTCACGCTCGTACCGGTGATCGACGAGATTTCCTGCATGGCGCCCCGGACGGTGACCTTCACGGTCGTGTGGTGCGAGGTCCTCGTGAACGTATTGGCGACGTCCGGGGCGGCCGTCACGTTGTAACGGAGGACCGTCGAGGCCAGGACGGTGCCGTCGGACGCGGTGATGTCTCCGCGATCGGCGTAGATGGGCTCCGTGACCGACAGCTCGCTCTTCGACTGGGCATCGAGGCTCGACGCCTTCACCACCTGGACGTCGACCAGACGCAGGGCGAACACGGCGACGATCACCAGGACGACGGTCATGGCGATGGTCGTCCGTCGTCGTTGGCTTCGCGAGGCGCTGGTCACGACAAAAAACTAACCTCGCCAGCGTCGAGCGCCGGGAGGCGAGCCCGGCGGGAAGCAAATACGCAGCTTGTTCGAGGCGTCCTGATAACGGCTCAGTCGCCGCGGTCAGGCGTTCAAGCGGCCGCGGGAAGCGACGCCTCGATCAGGGAGACAATCTCGGGCGCGTCCGGCTCCGTGGTCGGACGGAAGCGGTGCACAGAGCCGTCAGGAGTCACGACGAACTTCTCGAAGTTCCACTTGAC
>JAODMX010000333.1 GCA_025464735.1 Frondihabitans sp.
TCTTCTTCACGGCGGCCTTGGCCTGGTCGGCCCGTCCCTCGGCTTCGAGCTTGTCGTTGTCCGTCGCCTTACCGACTGTCTCTTTCGCCTTGCCGGTGAGGTCTTCTGCGGCGTTCTTGATCTTGTCTGCTGCACTCATGGTTCGCTCCTTCTCGTTTCTGTTGATTTGCGGGGATGGTCGCCGGTGCTGTTACTGGACGCGAGGCTCGGCGTTGTTGTCGTCGTCCTCGGCGATGTAGACGTCGTTGATCGTCACGTTGATCTCGGCGACCTCCATGCCGACGATGCCTTCGATGGCGTGTGCCACCGAGGAACGGACACCGTCGGCGACGTCCTGCAGGGGAGCCGGATATTCGGCGACGACCGTGATGTCCGCGGCGACCTGGGTCTCGCCGACTTCGACGGAGACCCCCTGGGTGAGGTCGGTGCTGTTCACGACGCTGCGGAGGGCGCCGATGGCGCGGGCCGCGCCGCCTCCGAGACCGTGGACACCGGTGACCTCGCGTGCCGCGATGCCGGCGACCTTGGCGACGACGGTGTCGTCGATGGTGGTCGTGCCCTGGCCCGAGGTGCTGCCGGTTTGACGGGCCGCGGCGGTGGGGGTGGTGGTGCTCATGATGTGTTCCTCCCTGTCGGGCCCATCGATGTGAGCCGTTCGGTGCGACTTGTTGTCAGTCACTCCTAGGACGAGGCATCGACGGGTTTCGTCACATCGGATCCGGATTTTTTCTGACGTCGATGCCGAGTGCTTCGTCGACAGCTCGGACGGCGACCCGCGACAAGACCTCGGGCAAGATGTGGAATAGTCACTCTTCAGGCGATCGGCGCCCCGACGTCGTCGAGTGACTGTCCGGCGTCAGGTGAGAGGGAGGGAGTATCGGTGCGCGACACGCAAGACCGCCCGCTCCTTCTGGAAGCGCCGGATGGCATTCTTGCTGCGCGCGCGGCCGACGGCGACGTCGACGCGTTCGAAGTTCTCCTTCGCCGGTACGGCCCGTTGATGCGGGTGTACGCGGCGAAACTGCTCGGTTCGGATATCGAGTCGGACGATGTCGTTCAGGAGGCGTTCCTGACCGCCTGGCGGCAACTGGACAACCTGACAGAACCGGGCGCGGTGAAATCGTGGCTGATGCGGATGGTCACCAACAAGGCGATCGACCGGATGAGGGTTCGCCGGGATCACGATGACGTCGATGACTACGAGCCCGCGGCTCGCAGTGCTGACAATCCCGAGCGGATCGTCGAAATGCGGGCGCAGATGCAGGCCCTGTCGACCGCCCTGCGGAAGCTTCCAGAAAATCAACGGCAGGCGTGGATTCTGAAAGAATTGGCCGGATCCAGCTACGCCGAGATTGCAGAGACCCTGCAAATGCCCTCGTCGACGGTGCGCGGCCTCTTGGTCCGGGCGCGGAAGGCGCTCATGCACGAGATGGAGCAATGGCGATGAGTAACTCGCACGACTCCGACGAGTCGACACCCGTTCCCACGCCGCGTGACAGCGCGGAGGCGACGTCGTCGGCGGCTGATCACCTGGTGGTCGACGGTGTGCTGGTCGAGTCGATCGGTGAGCTCGACGATCTCGACGGGTTCACCCTCGACGACCTCAGCGACTACGTCGACTCAGGCCGCACCCCGATCAACCCGCTCATCGAGCGCTCGCCCGGCTGTCAGATGGCGTTGAGCGCACTGACTCGGCTGAAGAGCGTGTCGTGGTCGATGCTCGAGATCGAAGCGCAAGAATCAGCGGAGCGAGACAACGTTTGGATCTCCGGGCTGCTGGAGAACATCCGCCGCGAGGTCCGCTCCGGGAGGGATATCCCGCTGACAAGCTCGGATCCCACGGTCCGGTTGGTCCTGACCGAAGGCAGCGTTCGCGGTCTCATTCGCGCCGCCTGCGATCAGGTCGACGGGGTTCTCATCGGCCGCTGCATTCTGACCGGGGATGTCACGGTCCCGGGCGAGCCGATCGACGTCGACGTGACCGCCAGTGCCGCCTGGGGTGAGAACCTGCATCAGCTTGCTCGCGAACTGCGCGCCCTCATTCGCACCGCGTTAGCCCGACACACCGAACTCAATGTCGCGGCGGTGAACGTCACCATCGAAGACATCCATACGCACACACCAGGCAGGACGAAAGGCCCATCATGACGGACGATCGCGAACTCTCGCGCCAGCTGACCACCCTGATTCGTGCAACACCGGGCGTTGTCGAGGTGTATTCCACGAAGCCGTTGATCGGGGCTGCCGTGACCGGGGTCGTGTCGGTGTTCACCGATCGCGGCGACGCGCTCGTGAAGATCGGCCACGATGGCCCGGTGACGACCGTCCTGAGTCACGTCGCCGTCGCTGAGGAGCTCCCGGGCCCGGACACGCTGCGGTCTGTGACCGAGGCGATCCGCGGTTACCTGACCGGGCTGGGCGTCCGGCCGGCTATCGAGGTGAAAGTGGTTCGGTTCAGCGAGTGACGCTCGTGGCTGCGTCGAGCTTCTGGCTTGCCGTCGCCTTCGCGTCTTCGACCTTCGCCGTGACAGCGCCTGTGGCGGTGGGCTCTTCGTGGTCATCCGACGGCACGTGGACGTCCGTGACGGTGATATTGACCTCGACGACATCCATGTCGGCCAGTTCCGTGAGCGCAGTGATGACGGCCCTGCGGACCTCGGCGGCGACCTTATGGATCTTTGTCGGGTACAGAACAACGATCGTCAGATTCGCCTGGACGGCGTTGTCGCCCACCTCGACAGTGACGCCCTGAGTGAGGTCGGTGTTGTTTGTCGCATCGCGAAGGACGCCGAACGCACGAGCGACACCGCCGCCGAGGTCGTAGACCCCGCTGACCTCGCGGGCTGCGATGCCGGCGATCTTCGCGACGACGTTCTCCTGGATGACGGTCTTTCCGTCGTCGGAGTGAGATGTGGTGGTGGGCGTGATGTTCGCCATGAGGTGCTCCTTCTGCAAGGAGGG
>JAODMX010000368.1 GCA_025464735.1 Frondihabitans sp.
CATGTCGGAGGACGTCACCGAAGTAGGAGCCGACAGCGCGGCCTCCCGAACGGAGCGATACGGCCCCGTCGTGGAGCGGCAGGACGGCCGCGACTTCCCGTTCTACAACGGCGATCCGCTCGGCCTGCCGGTCTGGCAGTGGGTGCTGGTCATCGTCAGCTGTGCGGCGGGTTTCGCCGTGCTGTCGTTTTACCCGGCGACAACCAACGTGCAATTGCTCGTGCCGCGCTTCCTGTTCGCGGCAATCCCGCTCGCGGTGCTGATCGCCTTCACTCGAAGGCGGTGGAGCGCCCTCCTCCACGGCATCTCGGGCCGGGACGTCCTGCTCATGATCGGCTTCGCCGCGGCCAACCTCGTCGTGTCCTTCATCGTCGGGCTTGTCGTCAAGGTGATCTTCGGCGCAGCGAGCAACCCTGCCACCAACAATGTGCACGGCGCCGGCGAAGTCGTCACCTTCTACGTCGGCACGGCCCTGCAGCTCTTCGGCGAGGAACTCTTCTCGATCCTGCCGTTCCTGGCCGTGATGGCCTTCTGTTTCCGCGGCGGCACCAGCCGGCGAACCGCCGTCCTCCTGGCATGGCTCGTCACTGCAGCCTGGTTCGGGGCGGCGCACCTGCCCACGTACCAGTGGAATTTCGCCCAGGCGTTCCTAGTCATCGGTGTCGCTCGGCTCGTACTGACACTGGCGTATATTCGCACCAAGAACATCCTCGTCAGCACAGGCGCCCACATCCTCAACGACTGGGTCATCTTCACCATCACGCTGGTCGTCGCGGCCGTGCACCCGTGACCTCTCTGAGAGCCGAGCCTGTAAGATCAGGATCCGGTGATCGCCCAGGTCACCGACGTCCCGTCGCCCGTCGGCTCACGAGCTCGGCGCAGACGCACTGGACGCGGGGCGGTAGCTCAGCCGGTTAGAGCATCGGACTCATAATCCGTCGGTCACGGGTTCAAGTCCCGTCCGCCCTACGCAGTCGCAGCGGCGCGCCCAGCGCGTACCGCTCACAAATCGGACTCGGCACCACTCCGCACGGTGGTGCCGAGTCCGATTTGTGGGCGAAGCGAGCGCGCAGAGGTCGCCCGCGCTCAGCGCGCGTCGCCGAGCAGCTTGCCGCGATCGCCCGCGAGACTGCCTCCGCGCCGGTACTCGTTCGCCACGAGGTCGAGCAGCTCTTCGGCCGATGTCTCTGAGGTCGGCTTGTTAAGCGTGATCTCGCCGTGTTGCAGCAGGTTCACGCGATCACACACGTCGAACACCTGGGTGTAGTTGTGGGCGATCAGGATGATCGACACCTCACCCTTCTCTCGCAGCATCGACACGAGGTCGAGGATGATGCCACCCTCCTTGGCGCCCATCGCCGCCAGCGGCTCGTCGAGAAGCAGGATGCTGGCGTTCGAATACACCGACCTGGCCACCGCGATCGCCTGTCGTTGGCCGCCCGAGAGGTTCGCGACCTCATCGTTCACCGAGGCGATCCGGATCCCGATGTCGTCGAGGTATCGACGCGCGTCCCGGCGCATCTGGCCTCGCCGGAGGAAAGGCCCGAACCGCGGCTCCTTGTTCAGGAAGAGGTTCATGTACACGGGGAGGGTGTTGATCAGCGCGAGATCTTGGAAGACGGTCTCGATGCCTCGGTTGCGAGCGTCGGCGATGCCCGAGAGAGTCACGGGCTCGCCATTGATCAGCAGGTCGCCTGACGAGGGCTGATGGAATCCGGTCAAGATCTTGATCAGCGTCGACTTGCCGGCCCCGTTGTCGCCAATGAGCCCGAGCACCTCGCCCTTCCCGAGAGAAAGCGAGATGTCCTTGAGGGCGGTGACGGATCCGAATCGTTTGCTGATGTGGCGGGCCTCGAGAGCAGGCGGGGCTGCGTTTGTCGGCGCCGCATCCTGAGTGGCCGTGTCGGTCATGTCACTGCTCCTTCGCACGTCGCCGGAACCGCGACAGGTAGATGTTGAGTGTCATCGCGAGCAGGATCGCCGCACCTTCGACGATGACGAACGTCGTCGCGCTCACACCCTGAATGTTGAAGCCGTCCTCGAGCACGGCCAGGAGGAGCGCGCCGAGCAGGGCGCCGATGACGGTGCCCGAGCCGCCGATGAGGAGTGTTCCACCGATGACGGCGGACGCGATGGCGGTGAACATGAGTTCGCTGCCGCCGGCGTTCGGGTCGAACGACTGGGCGATGTGAGTGCCGTCGAGAATTCCCGCGATTCCGGCCACGAACGCCGTCAACACGAAGGCTCGGATCTTCACCCAGCTGACCCGGATCCCCGCTTCGGAGGCGCCGATCGCGTTAGCGCCGGTGGCGATCGTGTGTGCTCCCCACCGCGTCTGCGTGAGCACGATCTGCAGGATGACGCCGATTGCGAGGGCCCAGACGAGTTCGGACCAGTGGAAGCCGCCGAAGATCCCGACGAGGAAGCCGCTGGTGGGAGCCGGGAGGGGCGTGCTCCCGGCGATCTTCAGCGCTACTCCGTGCAGCACGTAGAGAGTGCCCAGTGTCGCGATGAACGACGGCAGCTTGAGGTACTGGTTCACGAGGCCGTTGAACAGGCCAATCACGACGGCGATCGCGAGCGAGATCACCAAGGCGAGTCCCAGGGGCAGGCCGTTGTTGTTGAGGGTCACCATGATGATCGGCACGAGGGCGAACGTCATGCCGGCGGACAGATCGATCTCGCCACAGATCAGCAGGAACACTTCGGCGGCCGCGATGATCGCCACGGAGGAGAAGAAGTCGGCGATGTTGCTGATGTTGCCCGCCGTGAGGAACGACGGATTGGCGATAGCGAAATAGATGATGAGGATGATGTTGACCAGGAGCACCGACAGCTCCCGGATCCGGAAGACGCCCGCTCCGATCTGTGAGAGCCGTCCTCCACCCTCGGACGGCCCCGTTCCTCCGGCACGGGCGCCGCCGAGGGCGGCCGCTGCGGTGTCCTGAACCGTCATCGATCAGGCCTTGATGTATAGCTGCTTGGCGGACGATCCCTCGAACCGGTTGGCTTGCTTCGTGTAGGGCAGCACGTTGCTCTTCGTGACGAACTTGAGGCCGGTGTTCGTGAACGGGGGAGCGACGAGTGAGCCCGAGAGCTTGTACATGTAGAGATAGAGCGTCGGTAGGAAGCCTTGCAGATAGGCGGACTGGTCGATGGTGAAGTTCAGGATCCCGTTCTGGATCGACGTGATTGTCGTGGCGAGCAGGTCGTAGCCTCCGCCGAAGTAGCCGCTGGACTGCAGGCTGTACTTCTTCATCACGTTCGCGATGCCCTGCGTGCTGCCTGCGTCGACCGCGAAAAGCCCCTTGGTGTCCTTGTTGCCGGTGTAGAACGCGTCGATGGCCGTCTGTTCCGCTCCCTCGTCGGCTCCGGTGGCGACCTGCTTGACCTGATACCCCTTGTTCGCCGCCTTGAGGGCGGCGATGGCTCCGTCTGCGCGGGGTTGAATGTTCAGCGAACCGGGCGTCGCGATGAAGATCGCGATCTTGCTCCCAGCGGGCAGGAGCGTGGCGATCCGCTCGCCCATCGCCTGCCCCGAGGCGAAGAGGTCCTGGCCGACGTAGTTGAGGCGATCGTTCGTCGTGACGTCGGCGTTGTACGAGACGACGGGGATCCCCGCGTCGATGGCCTTCTTCACCGGATCGTTGAACGCCTTCTCATCGACCAGGGCGATCGCGATGCCGTCGGCATTGCCGGTGATCGCCGTGTTGAGGGCGCTCACCATCTGGGAGACGTTCGAGGTCTCGGATCCGGTCCACTGCGGAGTCGGAAGCCCGAGGAGGGCCGCCGCATCCTGCAGGCCGTACTGGGTGGCCTGGAAGAAGGTGTTGGTCGTGACGTGGTTGATGAAGACGAACTTGAACTTCGGCGTCGTGGCGAAGTTACCGGCGCCACCTGCTGCGGAGGCTGATCCGCTGGGAGAACAGGCGGCGAGAAGTGCCGCCGCTGCACCGCCGATGCCGACTGCCCCCGCTCCGCGGAGAACGCTTCGCCTGGTTGTGCTCGGCCGCGTGGGATCTTCGAAAAGTTCCAGGTCGCGGTCGGTGAATTCTTGGTCCATCGTTACCTCCTCGTATCAACGGATGCGCTGCGCCCACCGATGTCCGAATGACATGGTCAACCCCTGCGCCGCTCGACAGTGAGCGCTCACTTCGTGACGCGACCAGGATCGCGCAGGACATGTCTAAGACCGTGTTCGAGGGTTGTCAAGCATCCTTGCGCAGCCTGGATCCGAGTGTTGCTCGAGAAAAACCCGTTTTGCTAGGAGGCAAGAATGTCCTGACGTCCGCACGCGGGCTGTGCTCGGCTCGAAGGCTCGTATGGCCTCTGATCAGGCCATTTTCCGAAGTCTGGACAGATCTGTCCATGGCTGGCACCGATTCCGACCGGCGCCGAGCACCGAATATGCCCCCTCAGAGACGGCTCGAAAAGAGTGAAAGGTTTCTTGCTGTGATTACGGCGCGCCCGGGAGAGGGTTGCACCGGGCACCCCATCGTCGGATGATCAAAGCACGCGCTTTTCAAGGATCGGACGCTTCGATGGACCACGCCGCACTTGTGACCTTCTTCCACTGGTTCCTGGTCGTGGCGGCGGTGGTGATGCTCATCCTCGTCGGAATGGTGTTCGTCGCCATGGGCACGAGCACCTCCTCGTACGATGACGATGAGTCGGGAGCCGGCGGCCACTGACGCCCCGCGGCAGACGTCGTTGCCGCATCGGTCGCGTTAGCGCTCGAACGCGGCCGCCTTCTCGAGTGCGTCCAGTGCGCCGAGAATCGCGTCTCTTTCGCTCGCGTCGAGTGAGTCGAGCAACGTCAGGGCGTGAGCGGATCGTTCGGCGCGCGCCTCGAGGATCGCCGCGCGACCCTCGTCGGTCGCGACCACGAAGAAGGATCGGCCGTCGTCAGGGTCGTCGATCCGCTTGACCAGGCCACGGTTCTCGAGTTCGATCACCAGCCTCGTCGCGCTCGGGGCCGACACGCCCTCGACCTTGGCAAGGCCGCCGGGCCGCACGGGACCACATCGCACAATGGTGGACTGGGCCATCAGGTGTCCGGGGCTCAGGGCGGGCTGGGTGGGGCGGAGCAGACGGTTCAGGCGTCCGACCGCCAGGGCGAAGCGCGCCGGGATGTCGGCGGCGTCGTGCTCCGCGGCTTCGTGCCCGAGAGTTTCGACGGGATCTGTGGGCTCCGTGGAACGGGCCAACGACGGTGGCTGAGGCATCAGCGGTCTCTGACCGCGTGCGGTGCGCTGACGCCAGAGCCGCTTCCTGCCCCCGCCTCGACCGGCGCCAAGCCGGGGTTGCCGTCGATGAGGTCGACCGAGCCCGTGGGCAGGTCGAGGTGGACGAACTTCTTACCCCGAATGAGGGAGGCGATGGCAGCGATGATGGTCATGATAACCGCTGCCGTGAAGACGACGACAAGACCGGAGTGAAATG
>JAODMX010000192.1 GCA_025464735.1 Frondihabitans sp.
GTCACGCCCGCGTACGCCACCGAGCCGCTCGCACGGCGGGCCAGGAGCGTTCGGACGCCGATCACGACGAAGCCGACGATGATCATGCCGATCGCGAGAGCCCACAGTGCTTTCGACTGCGAGCCGAGCGACTGCACGTAGGAGGGGAAGTTGTGGAGCTGATCGTAGGCGCCCGCGATGCCGAGAACGATGGTCGGGATGACGTAGACAACAAACGAGCGACGAAGGTCGTACTCGCCACGAGGGCGGGACACACCGAGCAGGATGAGCCCGAAAGCCGCAATGAGCGCAGCGACACCGAGGATCCCATCGATCCTGGTCATGCAGGACGCGCCCGCAAACAGGCCGGCTGTGACGAATTCCCGCTGCCGCCCGGTGGCAAGAGCGCTCCAGAACCAGATCAGCGCACCGATGAAGATCGCGAGGCTCAGGACCTCGGTGTAGGGCGCACGCGAGAAGTAGACCATTGGCATCGAGAGGCCCAGAACCACGGGAGGGAGAAGACCCCAGGCCGCACCGAGTACCCGACGCGCCAACGAGAAGACGCTGATGAGAGCTGCCCCGCCGATGACCGAGTTGACGACGGTGAGACCGTCGATTCCGCCGAGCCAGTAGCCGAGGCCCAGCATGGACGGCAGAGCGTTGCCCCCCTGGAGCTGGACGACCTTGCTCGGCAGATAGTGGAAGCTCCCGAGGTTGGCCGTCGCGTTGGGGATGCCCGCCGCGTCGGCCACTGCCTTCGAGACGTCGATGGTGGAGGTGCCTGTGCGGGCGAGGGCCGCGCCGAGGTTCGAGTAGATGCCCGGATCACGAGACGCGACGACGAACTCGGTCTCGAAGGGCAGCTGGAGGACGACCCAGACGAGGGCGAGGACGATCGCCACCGCTGCCGCGATCGCATGGCCGCGGCTCGGCACGACGTCGCTCGGCACGAGTCGCCAGGTGAGGACGATGAACACGATCGCGAGGGGGATGACCGTGTAGGGCTTGTAGATGCTCAACTCGGCCATGAGGTAGGCCGCGACGAAAATGCTCAACAGGACCAGCAGGATCCGGTCGGGGAGCTTCGTCAGCACCCGGTACAGCTTCGACGGTGCGGCTCCATCGACGACGGGCGGGAAAATGCGATCGAATCGCTCGACGATCGCGCTCATCGACGACCGCTCCGAGGAAGGTTCTCGGAGTCGGTGGAGATGCCGTATTGGATCTCCTTGAGCCGCTCGAGAGTCTCTTCCTGAAGGATGCGGTTGGTGCGCAACAGGTCGGCGATGACCGCGAGCGCGAACGACAGGACGCACGCCACGAGCAGGAAGATCCCCAGGATCAGCGATTGCAGGTGGTTGCCGCCACGGTCGGTGATGAGTTCGAGGATCGCGTAGCGGACGAACGGGATCAGACCGACGATCCCGAAGAAGACACCGAGCCAGATAAAGAAGGCGAGCGGCTTGAACATGAAGTAACTGCGGATGATCGCCTTGGCCGACTGGAGCATGTGCTCCCCCAGCGACCCGAACAACCGCGACTCGCGTGTCTTCGCGTTGGTCGTGATCGGAACGCTGGCGATCTTCATCCGCTTGTTGCCGGCCTGGATGATCGTCTCCATGCAGTAGCTGAACTGCGTGACGACGTTGAGCTTGATCAGCGCGTCGCGGCTGTAGGCGCGGAAACCGCTCGCCGCATCCGGGAGGTTGGTCTCGGCTGCAATGTTGACCACCTGGCTGCCGAATTTCTGCATGCGCTTCTTGAACGGCGAGAAGTGCTCGATCAGGTGCGTCTGGCGGTCGCCGATCGCGATGTCGGCGTCACCCGCGATGACGGGCGCGAGGAGTTCCGGGATCTTCGACTGCGGGTACTGGTTGTCGCCGTCGGTGTTGACGATGATGTCGGCACCCTGGCTGAGCGCGTAATGCACCCCGTCACGGAACGACCGGGCGAGGCCCTGGTTGCGCACGTGATGGACGAAGTGCGTCACACCGTGCGCCCTCGCGACCTCGACCGTTCTGTCGGTTGACCCATCGTCGATGACGAGGATGTGGAGTTCGTCGACTCCGGGAATCGATTTGGGGATGCTCTCGAGAACCGACGGGAGTGTCGTCTCCTCGTTGAGGCATGGCACCTGGACGAAGACCTTCACAAGTCCCTTTCGTTGTGTGGTCGGGAGCGACCCGAATCAGCCGAAGTTGGCACGCAGGGCGGCGACCCCGTCGACGGGACCACCGTCGAAGATCACCTGCCCGTGAGAGAGGACGATCGCTCGGTTGCACATCTCTTCGACCGTCGTGAGGTCGTGCGTGACGAGCACAATCGTTCGTCCCTCCAGCTGGAACTCCTTGATCTTATCGAGGCATTTCTTCTGAAAGGGCTCATCTCCGACGGCCAGGACCTCATCGACCAGCAGAACGTCGGGGTCGACGTGGATGGCGATCGCGAAGGCGAGACGGACATACATGCCCGAGGAGTAGAACTTCACCTGCGTGTCGATGAAGTCACGGATCTCGCTGAAGTCGACGATCGAGTCGAAATAGCCCTCGATCTGCTTCTGCGACAGGCCCAGGATCGCGCCGTTGAGGAAGACGTTCTCACGCCCGGTGAGGTCAGGGTGGAAGCCGGCACCGAGCTCGAGCAGCGCGGCCAGCTGCCCGCGGCGTCGGACGGAGCCGTTGGTCGGCTGGATGATGCCGCCGATCACCTTGAGGAGGGTCGACTTGCCGGATCCGTTGGCCCCGATGAGACCGACCGTGGTGCCCGCCTCGATGTCGAGGTCGACGTCGCGTAGCGCCCAGAAGTCTTCTTTGTGTTTGCGCGAGCGGCCGAAGTTGACCAGGCGCTCCTTGAGCGACTTCTCTTTGCGAATGATGAACCGCTTGGAGACCTTGTTCATCGTGATGACGGGAACGTTCGACATGCCTAGATCTCCTGCGCGAAGTTGCCCTGCAGGCGGGCGAAGACCCGCTGTGCCACGTAGACGAGCGCGAGGCCGACCACGAAGAGCACCAGGAGGCGGAAGTCGAGGTGGGCTGGCCAGTCGACAGGAGGAACGATGTGCGGCTTGCCATTGATGTCGGGGAGCGAATTGGTACGGCTCCCGGCCTCCCACATGCCCTTCTGGAAGGCGAGGATCGCGTTCGACATCGGGTTAAGCAGATAGACCTGTGCCACCCACGGGTGGTGGACGGCGACGGTCTGGACCTGAGTCCAGGAGTAGACGATCGGCGAGGCCCAGAAGAAGATCAGCAGGACGACCTCGACAAGGTACTGGATGTCGCGCAGGTAGACGTTGAAGGCCGACAGAAGGAGCGCCAAGGCAGTGCCGTAGGTGACGACGACGACGATCGCGGCCAGCGCATAGAGCAGGTTCCAGCTCAGCGGGAACTGACCCGTCACGATGATCGCGCCAAAGAGCACGATCATCTGGATGCCGAAGTTGAACAGCGCCGAACCGATCGATGCCAGCGGGAAGAGCTCCCGGGGCACGTAGACCTTCTTGATCAGCCCGGCATTGGACAGGATGCTCATCGTGCTGCTGGCGACGATCTCGTTGTAGAGGCCCCAGATGGTCAAGCCCGAATAGACGAAGACCGCGTACTGAGGGACATTGCGTGAGGCGCCGAGGAACTGGCCGATCGCCACGTAGTAGATCAGAAGCATGGTCAGCGGCCGGATGAACGACCAGACGAATCCCAAGCTCGAGTCTTTGTAGCGCGACTTGAGCTCGCGCCGAATGAGCAGGTTGAGCAGGCTCTTGTGGATGATGACGTCGCGGACGCCACCCCAGAAACCGCCGAGAAGCGTCGCGTCGGGGGCACCCGCCGCCACGAATGGAAGCTTCTCCAATCGGCGGATACGTTCTTGTGCTTCTGTAGTCGTCACCAGACTCCCAATTCTCGCCCGTGTCACCCGTGAGAAACTCCCTCGACGATGGTCGTGGAAGGACGGGGCCGGATTCGGGCGCGGTTTATTATGCCAGAGCCGACCGGGGTGCCCGCCCATTCACGGCGAGCCGCTCCCCGGTGCGACACACTCTCAGCCTCGGGTCAGCTCCCACATCGACCGGGCGTAGTCGTCCCAGCTGGGTCGCGTCAGTCGAGCGGTGAGGCCGCGGAGCTCCTCCACGAGGGCATCGTCGCGCAGCAGGCGGGTGAGAGCCGACGAGATCGCGCGGACGTCGTGCGGGTCGACGACCAGCGCGCCGTTGCCCTCTCCGAGCTCACGCTGGCTGCCGAAGTCAGCTGTCAGGACGGGTGTCCCGCTGGCCAGCGACTCGGCCACGGGCAGCCCGAAGCCCTCGTTAATGCTGCAGAAGACCGAGAAGCGCGCGATCGAGTAGAGCGCCCAGACCGTCTCGTCGTCGACGCCTGCGAGAAGTTGGATCGGGCGCCCCTTGGCGCGAAGTGCCGACACTAGTTCTTGGAACTCCCGGTCAGCCCAAGCGTTGCCGCCGACCATGACCAGGTGGAAGTCATCGCCGTCGCGCCACCGGAGTTCGGCCGCAGTCACCAGGTTGAGGTGGTTTTTCCGGGGTTCGTGGCTCCCGATCGCGAGCACCGTCGGGCGGCCGTCGTCGAGCCCGAGTTCGCGGCGCACGCGTGCGACAGCGGCCTCGTCGACCGTCTCGCTCTGCCACGGCAGAGGGAGCGTCTCGACACGCGGGCCGTCCAGCCCGGCCCCGGCAAGCATCCTTCGCCAACCGCTGTATTCGGTGGCGGATGCGGGCGAGATGGCCGCAATCGCCTGGAACGAGGCCAGAGCCGCGAGGTACTTCGAAAACGCGCCCGGCATACCCGGACCCGAGGTCTCCGACGTGGTCACGGGGATGCAGTCGAATCCGATGGCTGTCGAGCGGCTGCGGCTGAAGCGGGCGATCGTGTGGATGTTCTCGGAGCGGCGCGCCGCCACTGCGATCTCTGGCAGGACGAAGGTCGCTTCGAAGGGGATGACCGTCTTGTCGCCGGTCCGCACGATACGGGAACGCGACGCCTCTTCCAGAACGACTCGGGTGATCTCGTCGTCCGCGGTGCCGCGAAGCCGCGCACCGCTCGAAACCCACGACACGAGAGTGACGTCGTGATCGCGCGCCCACCGGGTGACGGTCTCGCGAGCGACACGCTGGATCCCTGTGGTGAAGCGACTGCGACCGGTATCAGTGACGTCGACCACGATTCCCGATACGACGACCACCTCTTCGCGGCGAGTGCCCGCTCGGTCGAGGGACAACCGGGAATAGGCGGCGAGGAGCGGAGCCTCGAGCCCCACGCGACGCCACTCCCGGGTGAACTCCACGATCTCCCGCGCCTTCGGGATGCCGCGCTCGAGACAGGCCAGAAGGAGGTAGGCGGCCGAGGTGTCGGGCGTCTCGAGGGCCGCGGCGATCTCGCGGACCAGGTGGGCGCCCGATGTCCGACGCCAGCCGAGTTCGTTGCCGAGAAGCGCCGTGGCAGCGGCACGGAGGGCTCGGTCGTTGCCCTGCTGGGCTACGAAGGGAAGGGTGAGGCTCGGCATCAGGCGTTCACCTTCTTCGTCGCGCGCGACCGTGCAGCAGGCGCCGGTGGTCCGTCGGCGGTCTCGGGGGTGGGAAGGACGGCCACGGTCGCGGCCCAGAGCTCGTCGGCGTAGGTCTTCCAGGTCTTCTGGGTCTGACCCGCGATCTCGCCGTGCAGCCTCGCGAGGAGGGCATCGTCGGTCAGGAGCCGACGCATGCCGTCGACGATCTGGTCGTCGTCCCGAGGATCGATCTGGACACAGCCACCCAGTCGAGCGATTTCGTCCAGGCTGCCGAAGTCGCTCGTGAGAGCGGGAGTGCCGAAGGCGAGAGACTCGGCCACGGGAAGGCCGAAGCCCTCGTGGAGGGAGGGGAACACGGTGAAGCGGGCTCGCGCGAAGAACGACCAGAGGTCTTCATCGCCGAGCTTGCGGTGCGACTCGACCCGCATTCCGGCCTTCTTGAGACGCGCGACCTTCTGGTCGAAACGATAGGTGGCCTGGCGGCTGCCTCCCCCGACGAACACGATCTGGAAATCGAGCCCTTCGGCGAAGAGGAGTTCCGCCGCGAAAAGGGCGGCCTCCTGGTTCTTGCGTGGCTCATGGCTGCCGACCGAGAGGATGATCGGTGACTCCTTGGGATCCTTCTCGACCGCCTCGACGGCACGCCGCGCGATCTCCGACACCTCGGTTGCGAGCGAGACGGCCGTGACACGCGGGCCGGTGAGGCCCTGGCTCGGCAGCGCATCGACGAAACCCTGGAACTCGTCAGAGGCCGATTCGCTGATGCCGGCGACGACATCGACGTGTTTCACGACGCTCAGATAGTGCGCGAACCGCTCGGACTCGGCATCCGGGAGACCGTCGGCACTCACCAACGGGATGGTGTCGTAGCCGATCGCCGCCACCGAGTTCGGCGACGACTGCGCGAGACAGGCGAGCTCGGGGCAGACGCCGTCGGTCGGCACCTCGGCCAGGAGGACAGCAGAGTTCCAAGGAACGAGGATGTGAGCGTGCTCGAGGCTTTCGTTCGAGACGGTCGGATCGACGACCTTTTCGAAGCTCCGATCGTTCCAGTGCAGCACCCGGTCGCGCTGACGATCGGTGAGGTCGAGGTAGGCGGTGTAGTCGCTTGTCCAGGCCACGAGGCGGTGCGCCTTAGCGGGGTCGTCCTGCCACTCGGGCACGGTGTGCCGCACGACGCGCTGGATGCCCGTGTTGTGCTCCCACCTGGCACAGAAGTCGACGTCGACGAACACTTCGCCCTGGACGACCTCCATCGTGCGGAGAGCGGAAAAACTCCGTGAACCCGCGGCGATGGTGCCCTCGAGGGCCTTCAGGAACGCGGTCACCGGCGTCGCGAGGATCAGGCTGCGACGCAACCGCGCGAGGTCGTCCGGTTCGGGGAAGATCCCGGTGATGCCGATGTGCAGAAGCCAGATCTGGCGAACGTCGTCGGTTTCGCGGACGACCCGGGCAAGAGCGTCGAGGGTATCGACCGTCGACGCCCCGGCGGGCAGGTCGACGCCGAGGACTCCGGCTACGGTGTCGAGCCGCGCCTTGAGAGCTTCGTGCAGAGCGCGGGTGTCGTCGCGCACGCTCAGCGGCCCAAGCGCTTGGCTACGGCCGTCGCGGCCAGCTGCGAAGCCGGGATCACACCGATCTCGCCCACCTTGCGCTGCAGCAGACGCACCAATCGGAGTGGGCGCGTTACCCGCCACGAAAGGGTGTTCTCGATCTCGATCACGGCGTCGGTGACGCTCGACGTCACGCGGAGCCAATCGTCGAGGACGGCCTCGCGAAGCTCGGCGAGATCGGCGTCAGCGGGCTGCGGCACGACCACCTTCGTCTGTGGCGCGCGCTTGCGAGGCGCGGCGCCGGTCTTCGCGGCGGGGGCCTTCTGGGGCTCGGAAGTGGGCACTCGGACGTCCTTCGTGTGGGGTGCGGGGGCCGCCGAACGAAGCCGACAGCAGCTTTCACACACGACGACCCACCCAATGAGGGGGTGTCGTGGGGCCGAGACGACACAATACCTTGTACGTACGCATGTCTTTCGGGAGGCAGGCAGAGCAGGGGAACATGAGTCGCAAATCGACGACAATCTGGATAGTCGGCGCCGTCGTGGTGGTCGGAGCGGGGATCACCGTCGCTGCCGTCTCGCTCGGGCACGCCCCGGCCGGGGTAGGCGCGGGCGGTACGAGCAAGCCGCACACAACCGCGACGTCGACCCCGCGGCCGACCGCGACGAGCACACCCGGCAACGGGGCCTCGGATCCTTCGAACCCGTCGACGGCACCCGCAGTCGTGGATCCTCAACCATCGTCGACGACCGCCCCTCCCGTCACGGTCAAGAAGGTCGTTCCCGCCATGAGCTACTACGACTACAAGTCCGGCACGCTGAGCCTCGGCGGAGGAGTCTCCGGCCTGGTCGACACCGGCGGCACCTGCACCGTGACCGTGACCCACGGATCCAGCACGGTCACCCAGAAATTCTCAGCGAGCGCCGGCCCGTCCTCCACCGACTGCGGAGCGATGAGTATCACGTCGTCGAAGTTCACCACCGGCACCTGGAACCTCACGATCGCCTACTCGTCGCCGCGGGCCGAGGGCACATCGGCGGTCACGCAGGTGACGCTGTGAAGGGCTGGCTGCGGCGCGTCGCCGCCTTCGCGGTGCCCGTCGCGCTGATCGCCGGGGCGCTCACGGTGGCGACAACGGTCGTCTCGTCCGAGACGCAGTCGGCGAGCGCAGCGTCCACCGCCGGATTCGACGCCGGGCAGATCATCACCGATCAGACGTTCTATGACACAGGAACGATGACGGCGGCGTCGATCCAGAGCTTCCTGAACGGGAAGGTCGCGACCTGCGCGTCGGGCTACACCTGTCTGAAGAGCTACTCGCAGACGACGACGACGCGCGCCGCCGACGCCTATTGCAAGGCATACACGGGTGCTTCGAGCGAATCGGCGGCCACGATCGTCTACCGGGTCGGTCAGGCCTGCGGCATCAATCCGCAGGTGCTCCTGACAACCCTTCAGAAAGAGGAAGGCCTCGTCACGTCGACCAGCCCCTCGACGTCGGCCTACACGATCGCGATGGGCTTCGGCTGCCCGGACACGTCAGCCTGCGACACGACCTACTACGGCTTCTTCAATCAGGTCTACTCGGCCGCCCACCAATTCCAGGTCTACGCGAAGAACCCGACCTACTTCCGGTACCGCGCAGGCTTCAACAACGTCATCCAGTACAGCCCCGACACCTCGTGCGGATCGAAGACGGTGTACATCGAGAACCAGGCGACGGCGAGCCTGTACAACTACACGCCGTACACCCCGAATGCGGCTGCCCTCGCGGCCGGGTACGGCTCGGCTCCCTGTGGCGCCTACGGAAACCGGAACTTCTATCTCTACTTCTCGGACTGGTTCGGCAGCCCGAACGGGCTCCTCGAGTCCGCCTCCTTCGAAGGCGGCTCGGCGACGGGCTGGACCCCCGCCGGAGGCCTCCACCGCGCTGTCGTCAACAACGCTTCCGTCGCTCAGAACGGCAGCTATTATCTGACGGCCAACACCGGTGTGGCGGGAGCCAGCCTCTACCAGACCGTGACTCGCTCCTCGACGACGTCCGAGGCGATGACAGCCTCGATCTGGCTCCGTTCGGCGAGCGGCACCTCGACCGGCAGCCTCACCGCGTGGGGTCTCGGCGGCACGACCGAGTCGAAGTCGCAGACCTTCACCGTCGGCACCACGTGGACCCAGGTCACCGTCGCACTCCCCTTCAACGTCGCGCACTCGAGCGCCCGGATGCAGGTCACCCTGGGGACTCTCGGCGCCAGCCTGTACATGGACAACGCAGCCCTCACGTTCGCGACGGCACCGCCGAAACAAAACCTTCTCATCAACGGATCCTTCGATTCCGGCATCGCCCCGTGGGACGGCGGCAACGGCGCCATGAACAAGGCGACCTCGAGCGACCCCCGCTTCGTCATGGACGGCCCGACGTTCGGCGCGGCAAACACACTGGTGCCTGGCCGAAGTCTCGCCCAGGCGATTCCGATCACTCCGGTGACGAACCAGCAGTACACCTTCACGATCTACCTGCGAACGTCCGACAGCGTCAATCCGTTCAGAGGGACCCTCGCCCTCTGGGCGCTCGGCGGCACGAGCAACGTCGTCGCGACGAAAACGTTCTCGGCCGTCCACTCAGGCTGGACGAAGGTCCAGACCACCGTCAACACGGGAACGAGCGGAGCCACCAGGCTCAAAGCTGAGGTCTATCTCGGAACGCTTAAGTCGACACTGTGGCTCGACAAAGGCAGCGTCTCACCGAACCGCCTGACGCAGGGCTCCTTCGAAACCGGCACGGCGCCGTGGAACCACGGCACCGGCGTCAAATGGGCCACCTACAAGGGCACAGGACTCCCCGACGGAACGGCGTTCCTGCAGACGAACGCTGCGACCGCCGGCACCTCGATCACTCAGGACCTCACCCTCCAACCTCTCATCGGATCGACCTACACCGCCTCGATCTGGGTGAAGAACGGCTCGACGACGGCCGCAACGGGACGACTCGCCCTGTGGTCGTTCGGCGCGGTCTCGAGCGCGGCGAGTCAGTCGTTCACCACCACAGGCACCTGGACCCTTGTGCAAGTCACCATCCCCATCTCGACGACCGACATCACCGGGTTGCGCATCGAGGTGTACGAGGACTCTGTGGGGATCAACATGAATCTGGATTCGGCACTGCTTTACTAGTGCGGCACTGCGTGGACCGACGCACGGCTGGTCCCCGGCTATAGTGACATGTCGGAAAACGCCGAAGAACCTAAGGAATCTGAATTGACGAAGCGCGCCCTCATCACCGGAGTCACGGGTCAAGACGGCATGTACCTCAGCCGCCTGCTCATCTCGAAGGGGTACGAGGTCTACGGACTCGTCCGCGGCCAGAACAACCCGAAGCGTGAGGTCATCGAGGCCTGGGCGCCCGAGGTCAAGATCCTCACCGGAGACCTCCTCGACCAGTCCAGCCTGCTCCGAGCGCTCAACGCGTCGAAGCCCGACGAGGTCTACAACCTCGGCGCCATCTCGTTCGTCGCCTACTCGTGGGAGAACGCGCAGCTCACCAGCCAGGTGACCGGGCTCGGCGTCCTGAACATCCTCGAGGCGATTCGCCTCTACGCCGGCGACGACGTCGCGAAGGTGCGCTTCTACCAGGCCTCGTCCTCTGAGATGTTCGGCCGAGTGCAGGAGGTCCCGCAGAAGGAGACCACGCTGCTCTGGCCCCGCTCACCCTACGGTGTCGCGAAGGTCTACGGTCACTACATGACCATCAACTACCGCGAGTCCTACGGCATGCACGCCTCCTCCGGTGTCCTGTTCAACCATGAGTCGCCGTTGCGCGGACCGGAGTTCGTCACCCGCAAGATCTCCATCGCCGTCGCCCGCATCGCGCTCGGTCTCCAAGACCAGCTGAGCCTTGGCAACATCGACGCCAAGCGCGACTGGGGCTTCGCCGGCGACTACGTCGAGGCCATGTGGCGCATGCTCCAGCAGGACGAAGCCGACGACTACGTCATCTCCACGGGCGAGACCCACCCCGTCCGCGAGTACCTCGACATCGCTTTCAACCACGTCGGCATCTCCGACTGGGAGAAGCACGTCTTCCAGGACCCCCAGTTCTTCCGTCCGGCCGAAGTCGATCTCCTGATCGGCGACTCGGCCAAGGCGACCGAAAAGCTGGGCTGGACCCCGACGCTCTCCTTCGACGGCCTCGTCAAGAAGATGGTCGACTCCGACCTCGCGATCGAGAAGGCCAAGGCCGGCAAGTAATTCCGTTCAGGATCCGAGACATGCCGAAAGCGCTCATCACCGGAGTCTCCGGGCAGACGGGCAGCTATCTCGCCGAGAACCTCCTTGCCCGCGGCTGGGAGGTTCACGGCGTTCAGAGGGACGCCGTCCGGGAAGAGTCGATCCCTGCGGGTGTCGAGCTCCATCAGGCCGACCTCGCGGACTTCGGCGCCACGACCGCGGTCATCGCGCAAGTCGCCCCTGACACCCTGTGGAACCTCGCGGCCCTCAGCTCGGTTGCGGCATCGTGGGCCAGACCCCTCGAGACAGCCCAGCTGAACGGGGCTGCCGTGGCGAACATCCTGGACGCACTGAGGGCTCTTCCTGCCTCGACTTCCGGACGAGGGTTCGTGCAAGCCTCGAGCGCCGAGATGTTCGGCACAGCCGACGAGAGCCCTCAGACGGAGCTCACGCCGATCCGTCCGGTCAACCCCTACGGGGCCTCAAAGGCCTACGCGCACGCCTTGACGGGTGCCTACCGGGCCGCGGGCCTGCGCGCCTCGAGCGTGATCCTGTACAACCACGAGTCGCCTCGTCGACCCGAAGCGTTCGTGACCCGGAAGATCACCGCCGGCGTCGCTCGAATCGCCCGAGGTGAGCAGAGCGAGCTCGTGCTCGGCAACCTCGACGCCAAGCGCGACTGGGGCTGGGCTCCCGACTATGCCGAGGCACTGGCTCTGGTCGGTCTCGCCGACGGCGCCGACGACTACATCGTCGCCACGGGCGAATCTCACACCATTCACGACTTCGTCGCCGCGGCCTTCGCCGCAGCGGGCATCAGCGATTGGGAGCATCTCGTGCGTGTCAATCAGGAGTTCGTGCGCCCGACCGACGCGACCGAGATGCGCGGTGATGCCTCGAAGATCACCCGTTCCCTCGGCTGGCACCCCACGAAGAGGTTCGCCGAGGTCGTGGCGGCGATGGTCGAGTTCGACCTCCGCTCCTGATCAACGCTCCGCGCCGCTAGCGCGGAACCACCACACCGTTCGCCTTGAGCGTGCCGAAGTAGACCCTGCGGGTCGACGAGTCGATCCCGTTGGGCAGCTTGTTGATGAAGCGGTTCCACATCGGCACGGTGATCGTCAGTGCCGGCTTCTCGTTGCGCGCCGGCGTGGGCAGGGCCATCGGGTTGTAGGCGATCACCGGGATGTCGCCGACCTTGGCGTGGATCTGCTCGAGACCCTTCTGCGTCATGTCGGGGCTGAACACGCTGATGACGGGCACATTGCAGGAGGTACGGATCGTCAACGCGTAGTTGATCGGTGCACTGTCACGAATCAGAAGCGCCATCTTCGCGTTGCCGATCTCCTTGCAGATCAGGCTGACCTCGGTGTACTGGTTGCCCTCATTGCGCACCAGCAGCAGCCCGTTCCAGGTCACGATCGGACTGAAGGCCACGACCGCCGCTGCGACCACGGCGAGGATCTTCACCCAGCGCTTCGCGGCGTACTGCCACGCGAGCGCCATGGGCACGCAGGACGCGATCAGAAACCCGGGCGTGATCACCGGCAGAATGCGGCGGTAGGCCCAAATCTGGTCCGGTGTGATCGACACCCGCGTGAAGTAGACAGCCGCGGCCGCCAACGGTGCGAGCGCGACGATGAGTGACGCCAGGTCCTTCTTGCGGACCCCGCGCCAGACGAGGAGTCCGAAGCCGATGATGGCCAGACCGATCATCGGCCAGCCGTAGTACCAGCCGATCCAGGCCATCGTCTGCTCTTCGTAGGAGCGCGTGGGATCCTGCGGGAGACCTCCCAACCGCTGGAGGCCCATGATCGTGCTCGCGGCTCCGGGGTTCTGGAAGTGGCCGACGTACCAGAGTGGGCGCGACAGCCAGAAGAGCAGAACGGCGACGATCACACCTCCGAGAGGAATCGCGACGCGACGCCAGATCGTCTTCATCCGCGCCGGGGTGAGCACAAGGCCCACCGTCCAGCAGACGAAGAACAGGATGACCACGGCGAAACTGCCGAGGATGAGGTCGTGGATCTGGCTCTGGAGCGACGTGACGTACGCGTACTTGTGCAGACGGAGAGCCTCGACGCCCGAATACGTGGTCAAGGCGCAGAAGACGACGAAGAGGAGCGAACCGATGAAGATCGGGCGACGTTTCTCGCGGGGGATGAACCCGAGGCCTGCGACCCCGAGAACTGCGAGAGCACCGATGCCGGCGATCACGCCATCGATGCGAGCCGTGCTTGCCACGCCGATGAAGATGCCGGCGATCACGAAGTCGTGCTTCGAGAGCGAGCGGACTGCCGAAACGAGCCAGGTGAGGCCGGACGCCGCCACGAGAAGCATGATGATCTCGGAGTATGTGCCACGTGCCAGGTAAATGTACGAGATCGAAATACCGAGAGCGAGTTCGGGGACCAGAGCCCAGAGGGGCCCAACGATGCGTCGCGCGAGGCCGTAGACGGCGACGAGACCGCCGAGACCCACCACGAGGTTCGCCTCGAGCGACGCCTTGAAGCCACCCAACCACCCGAAGATCGCGATGACCCCCGGAAGGACGTCACCACCCTGAAGGACGACGAAGCCGGGAGCGTTCGGGCCGAAGAGTCCGAGCCGATAGCTGAAGCCCGGCATCGTGCCGAGAACGTCTTTGCTGAAGTTGATGTTGACCCAGGTGGAGGGCGCGTGCTGAAGCCAGAGTCCCTCGAGGAGATAGATGCCGGGGTCGCGGGTCGCGTCGAACCATTCCGAGGCGAATGGCGCATTGCCTGCGAACCAGACAACGGCAATCACGAGGGCCGCGCCTGCGCCGATCGCTGACGCGCGGCTGACCGCGATGCGCTCGCGCGCGTTGAAGAACTGCAGCACGACCATGAACACGAGAGCGCCCGGCAGCACGAGCCATGCGTAGAAGATCTGGAAGGTCGTGCCGAGACTGGCGGCCAGGACGAGCCCGAGGAAGACGAGAGGGATCCGGTCCGGTAGGGAAATCAGGAAGCGAGACCAGAAGGAGCCACGGTCGAGGGAGGCGCTGTCTTGGGACCGCAGGTCCCGTCGCCGAACCGGTGCTGCGACACTCGACATACGGA
>JAODMX010000422.1 GCA_025464735.1 Frondihabitans sp.
TTCCTGACTGCTGCGCGGGACGGCGTCGTGACCCGCGGAAAGGCCGAAGTCGGTGACAAGACCATGATCGACGCGTGGACACCGGCCGTCGACGCCGCTGCAGCTGCAGCCGAGAGGGGGGAGTCTCCGGCCGGAGTGCTTCGCGCGGCGGCGGACGCGGCCGTTGTCGGCGCCGTCACCACCGAGCCGCTCGTCGCGCACAAGGGTCGGGCGAGCTACCTCGGCGACCGAGCGATCGGGCACCGTGACCCGGGCGCCGAATCGTCGTCCCTGATCCTCACGGCCGCGGCCGACGCAGCAGAAGCAACGGACGGTTGACCATGGCAGCACCAGTCGGCATCGTTATCGTCTCGCACAGCTCGAAGATCGCCGAAGGCGTGGTCGACCTCGCGAAGCAGATGGCCCCCTCCGTCGACATCGTCCCGGCGGGCGGGACGGACGACGGCGGCATCGGCACGAGCTTCGACAAGATCTCGAACGGGATCTTCGCGGCCCAGAAGGGCAGTGGCGTGGTGATCCTGTGCGATCTCGGCTCCGCGATCCTCACTGCCGAGACCGCGATCGACTTTCTCGACGACGTCGAGAAGGCACAGGTTGTCATCGCCGACGCGCCGATCGTCGAAGGCGCGGTCGCCGCCGCTGTCGCCGCGGAGACCGGCGGGTCACTCGCTGAAGTGACAGCTGCCGCCCGCACCGCCTCCGGTGTGGCGGACCCGCACGCCGACGAGCACACCCTCAGCCGCAGCGAGGCGGCCTCGGCCGTCGAACGGTCGGCCGTACTGATCAACCCGTCGGGGTTGCACGCGCGCCCGGCCGCCGAGCTGGTCAAAAGTGCGTCGAAGTTCGAGTCGACGATTCAGCTCAACGGTGTGGACGCCAAGAGTCTCTTGCGCATCATGGGGCTTGGCTTGGCCAAGGGTTCGACAGTGAGTCTCCTGGCGAACGGCCCGGACGCCGCTGATGCGATCGACACGCTCATCGGGCTGATCGAGGGCGGATTCGGGGAGGTCTGACGAGTCGCGTCAGGCTGCGTCCAGGTAGTACCACCGGCCGCGCAGCTTGGTGAAGCGGCTCAGTTCGTGCTGGGAGTGCGCCTCGCCGTCGTGTCGGAAGTGGGCTGTGAACTGCACGGTGCCCTCGGTGTCGAGAAGGCCGCCTCGCGTTGATCCTTCGAGGTCGAGACGGAACCATCGCACGGTCGGATCGAGGTCGAGCGTTGCCGGTCGGGTCGTGGGATGCCAGGTGTCGAGCAGGTAGTCGGCTGCTCCTATGACGAACGCCGAGTAGCGCGACCGCATGAGTCGCGTCGCGGTGGGTGCGTCGGCTTCGCCTCGATGGAACGGACCGCAGCAGGATCCGTACGTCTCTCCGCTGAGACACGGACAGCGGTCGTCGTCGCTCGGAGTCGGCCAGAGGCTCGGGTCGTTGGCGCGGTGCATGATGCCAGTATCACGAACGGACGCCAACTCAGCATCCCGGCAGTGCGTCGAGCGTGACTGGCGAGCCGATCCATGCCACGGTACGACCGTCGGTGCCGGCCACGACTCCCGATGTCGACCTTCCTTGACTGCGTTCGAGAAGCGTGGGCCGGCTGCTCGCGGCAGGATCGCCTACCTGCAGCCCGCCGGGCCCGTGGAGGTCGACGCGGTGGCCGTCACGGCTCTCGACACTGCGAGCCTCAAGGTTGACGGTCACTGGTCCCGTTACTTGCGCATCGCGCGAGCCCCTGCCGGTCACGCGTAGTCCGTGACCGAACTCGTACGAGGGTCTGCTTGATGTGCACCTGGGATCCGGTGGGGCGACGCGAGGCGTGCCGAGCTCGCGGGTCAGCGACGCTAAGACCGCTGCCCCGTCGCTGAGTGGCACCCCGTTGCTTCCACCTTCGAGGGTCGTCAGGACGAGCGAGTCGACGTCGAGGTCGATGGTCACGACTCCGACGACGATCGGGCGCGGCGATTCTACGCCCGGCGCGCAGCCAGCGAGCAGTAGGGAGGCAAGGGCACAGAGAGCGACGGCGCCGAGGAGTCTCATAAAAATGAAACATATCGAAAAGAAGGCGGTTTAGCACATCCGCCCGCCACGGCGGTCGATTCACGCGCCCTGTGGACGCACGACCGGAGTTCAGGTCAGAGGCACGTTGAGCGCTGCAGCGATCTTGATCAGCCGGGCATTGGCATTCTGCCCCTCGATCTCTGCTCGGCGGGCGATCTGCCGAGCGTCTCGAATGGTCTCCCAGGCCTTGCCTGGCATGTCGGAGGTCTTGTACGACCACATCTTGCTCGTCGCCGTGTCGATAGTGAACTCGGGCGAGCGCAGGATGCCAATCATCGCTTCGCGCACGATGAGTTTGAGTTGTGCTTCTGAATAGGGCAAATCGTCCTCCGGTGGGGGTGAGTAGGAGCCAGTGAAATCAAAGTGCCACGGTTCGCGCGATGAGAAGCCGTTGCCGGTGGGGGACCAGCCGTAGGCGGGAGCCGTGGCGTCCATCCAGATCTTCTGGGTCGATCCGTAGCGATCGACGCCCGAGCCGAAGTCGCAGGCCTGGGCCCAGCCGTGCTTCGATGTGCCGGGTGGGGCGGCGAGGTTGAACCCGGGGAGGTGGTTGATCCAGCCGTTGTAGAGGTACTGCTGTCGGGCATAGTCGCGGTACGCCTCCGTGATGTTGAGGCTCGAGCCGAATCGCCCCCGGAAGGCATCTGACAGTGCGTGGTATGCGGCCGCCGCATCGGAGCGAAGGTAAGGACCACGCGAGGCGGGCACCGGTGACAACGCCGCCGCCGGGATCTTGCCGTTGGAATGACCGCCCCAACCCGCCGCTTCAACGGTCTGCGCGTCGAGCAGGGCCGACAGGGCCGCGGCGCCAACGGCAGCAAGCATGAAGAAGCTGCGCCGGTGAAGATGGGCGGTCTCGCGAAGGAACTCCTCGTCGCGAGCGAGGAACAGTGGGGATTCAGCGTTATCGACCATGGGCCAGTGATCAGCAGTCGTCGTTCGAGTGGACCGGGACAGGCCAGCCGATGACTCTGACGCGCGTGCCTTCGGTGAAAGCGGCGACACCCCGCGTTCCGTCTGCCTCGTCGGCGGCCGTCTCGACCGGCCCGATGAGAACCGTTGTCGCGGTGCTGCCATCGGCCTCGTATGTGACCTTGTGGGATTCGGGTGTCGACGAGATGAGCCGTGCGACGTCGTCGCCGACGCGGACGTTTTCGGGGCCGGTTAATTTCACCTCTGTTCCGTCGAGGGCGGTCGTCGACCTAGCCAGGAGTCGCGTCTCGTAGGGTGCGCCACCGGACGGGGCGAAGATGTTGAGCGCCCCTTTCCAGTCGTACGTGGTGCCGGCCGCGGAGCAGTGCGCCTGCCCCGAGCTGGGTGTGACGGTGGGGTCGCCGAGGAGCTTGGTGAGATCGGCGAGGCTGGCGGGAAGATCTGCCGATGAGAGAGCTGCGCTTTGAGTGCCGGTCACGGTGAGCCGACCGGCTTCGAGCCGAAGCGTTGTGGTGCCAGAAATCTCGGGTGCGTGGGGCGAGGGGGAAGTGGGGCCGGTAGGTGATGTCGCGGTCGATGTCGCCTCCGAAGTGGTGCTGATCGAGGCGGCGGGCGTGGCGCCGCAGCCGGACAGCAGGGTCGCGATCCCCAGTGTCGGGATGAGGAGCAAGAGGCGTCGCGAAGACCAGGTGTCTGAAGACAAGAGGTTTTTAAGCACGGATGAAATATAGCAGATTGAAATGAGGTGTGACCGATTGGCGGGACGGTGCGCAGCCTCTCGGAGTAGATTCGGCTGAGCAATCGGCAACGCCACCCACCCACCGCAGGAGGAAGCCATGCGCCCCGTCGTGATCGTTCTCGCAGCCGTCGTCAGCGTCGTGGCGCTCGTCGAGGGTCGCCGTGTTGCCCGAGAGGTCAAGAAGAACGTCGCGCGCACCAATCGCACCCTCGCGCTCGAGCACGCGGCCGGGCAGAAGCCGGGTCAGGTCACCGTGCCGAAACTCCCGAAGATCAAGCGCGCCGGCTAACCCGGCGGCCCGGCGTCACTACGAGTCGAACCCCAGCCCCACGGCGTCGAGACCACGCAGCAGCAGATTGCGCCTGCCATCGTTGTGGTCGGCGCGGTCGAGGGCCCACCGGGTCGCCTGGATCCCGGCGAATGCCAGCGGCTCGGGCGGGAAGGGCAGGGGCTTCTTGCGAACCATTTCCAGCTGCGTGCGTTCGGTCTCGAGGCCATCGAGCCGGTCGAGCATGACGTCGGCGGCGAAATGGGTGGCGGCGACCCCGAGCCCGGTGAAGCCGGCTGCTGAGGCGACCCGCCCGCCGTGGGCCAGGCCGAAGAAGGCGCAGAACTGCGTCGACGTGTCGATGGCGCCCGACCAGCGGTGGCTGAACCGCACCCCCTCGAGCTGGGGGAAGGTCGCGAAGAAGTGCGAAGCGAGCTTCGTGAACGTGGAATCGCGTCGTTCGTAGCTGCTCTTCACGCGACGTCCGAAGTGGTAGATCGCGTCGTAACCGCCCCAGAGAATCCTGTTGTCAGCGCTCAGACGGTAGTAGTGGAACTGATTCGCCAGATCGCCGACGCCCTGCCGGTGTGACCAGCCGATCGACTCCAGCTGCGATTCGGTCAGCGGCTCCGTCATCAGCACGTAGTCGTACACCGGGACGGTCATGAGGCGTTCCCGGGCCAGAAGCGACGGGAAGACGTTGGTCGCGAGCGCAACCTTCTTGGCCCGGATCCTGCTGCGGGCGGTCGAGAGAGCGACCTGCCCCGTCCCGTCGTCTCCGTCCAAACTCGCTACGGCGGTGTGCTCGAAGATCTCGACACCGAGGTCGGAGGCGGCCCGGGCGAGCTCTTTCGCGAGACGTGCGGGGTGCACAAGTGCCGACGAATGTCGATTCCAGGATCCGGCAAGGTAGGTGGGGCTCGCGACCTCCTTCTGGATCGCCTCCCGGTCGAGGAACTCACCGTCGCCCTCCTTGAGCCAGGCGACCTGGTGCTCCTCGACGGCGACGTCGAGTGATCCGTTGCGCTCGAACTGGCAGTCGAGCCCGAGAGAGGCGACCGCCGCCTCGATCGCGTCGAGGTTCTCGATTCCGAGGCGCTCGAGAGTCGGCATCTCCGAGGGCCAGCGTGACTGGCCGTTCGATTCGCCGTGGGTGAGGCTTGCCTCGCAGAATCCGCCGTTGCGTCCGGAAGCCGCCCATCCGACCGTCTCCGCCTCGATGAGGATGACCCGGGCACCGGGATCCCGCTGCTTCGCCCTCACGGCCGTCCAGAGTCCCGCGTAGCCGGCTCCGACCACCGCGAGATCGACGTCCAGGTCGGCCGAGAGGTGCGGGTAGGCCGTGCTGTCGCCGATCTCGTCAAGCCAGAAGGCTGACTGCCTCGCGCCGCGGAGTGCTTCGGCGACCAGTCGGTCGTCGGGCCGATTGCGTTCGAAGACGGTGCTGTTCGCTCGTGCCACGGGCGGGGATCCTCTCGGGGTTGTTGCTTCTTGGGTGTTCTCCCACCTACGAAAAACGTAGCGGGGACTGCCATCAAAGCAGGAATGCGTAGACCAAGTGCTTTTTTGCGATTGAAACGGTCGTGCTCGTCAGTATAGGATCGGGCCACTATCCGCGAGGACGGTACTCGTAGGTGATCAGTCCGGCTCCATTCCGTCCCAACCGACCCGAGGCGCGCAGATGACAGTAGCTCCCGAGACCAGTTCGACCACGAGCGAGCAGGCAACCCCAGCACGTGAGGACGACGCGAGACATCCGGCCATCCGTTTGGACGGAATCGGTCGTCGTTTCGGTGACACCGTCGCCGTGTCGCGGATCGATCTCGAGCTAGCCGCGGGGGAGTTCTTCGCTCTGCTCGGCCCGTCCGGGTGCGGCAA
>JAODMX010000455.1 GCA_025464735.1 Frondihabitans sp.
TCGGCGTCCGCCTCTGTTCAGAGGACTGCTGTCTATGCCTGCTCCTCGTTGATAATCTTGATCGTCAGCCCCTTCTCGGCTAGTCGCTGGATAGCCGCGACACGCTGACTTACGGCGAGGCGTTCAAGGTCATCCGTCCACTCCTCTGCGCGCGTGCCGATGGTGAGAGCGGAACTCCTTGCACGCATCGCACCGCTAAGGGCGGAGCTCTCGGACTCAGCAAGGATGTCGCGCACTTCATCGAGGAAAGCGTTGAATTGCTTCTGCTGGTTCTCGTACCACTCCGTCATGTCGACTTCGATGGGGTCCCACCCAGCGTGGTCGCCTTCGAGCTTTCGACGCTCAGCGTTTAGCTTCCGGGTCTCAGCGATGTTTTTCGCGGACTCAGTGATGGACTGGAAGAACTTCGCCAATGCGGTGAGCCCGAGAAACGCCATGCCGCTCACGCCCGCGAGGTTGATAAGAAGCTCGAACGGGCTGCCGTACTTGGATCGGATCACCTCGAACATATGGAAGCCCCCGTACGACCCGGGCTTGGGTTCGATAGACGGATGCATGAGCCATGCGAGTTCGAGTACGACTTCAATGTCTTGGATGTTCTGCTTGTACCAGTAGAAAGTAATGAAGGGTTCTTCATCGAAGGCAAGCTGGGCCGCCGCCGCCGCCGTCGCCAGCCCTTGTGAGGTAGTGGTCGCCATATCGCGATCGTAGTGCCACCCTCCCTAGCCCACCTCTCCGCATCCGGAACCAGCGAGCTCATAGAGTCGCCCGGACGGCGAGCAAGGTCGATTAGCCCGTCGCGGAGCGACGGCTCGTTGCGCGGAGATCCGGTCGGCTAGCCACTGCTTACGTGCTGGAGGTACCGCGCCCATAAGCAACCCGCGAAGACTCTTGAATTCCGACTCAGGCATCGGAGAGTCCCGTGCAGCGCGCGGTGAGATGACTCCGCGGCGCCACAACCCGCGTCCGGAGATAACCGTCCGTAATGTAGCTGAGGCCGGTTCGCACTCCCCGCGCAACCAGCCCGAGTCAATGAGGCCGTCTGCAGAGCTACGCTGTTGCGGCGCTCCACAAGTACGCCTTCGTTCTCCAACGAGACGCTTGGGCGTACTACTCCCCGGCTTTGGCGAGTGCGAGCTTCGTCCATCGCGAGGTCTCAGCAGACCGGGCCGATGTGAGGTGGAACGCTGAACAGAGCCCGCAGCGGTGAACACCAACGACGACTCGATCGCGTTTCTGGGCGCGCATTCGTGCCCGTACGGCGAGCAAAGCTCGACCGGCCGCGTGCAGCGTAAAGTATGGGGTTTTTGGGCAGGTTGACACCACGGGCTCCATGTCGTGAAACAAGGAACGACCGCAGGTAACAACGCATACTTTCAGCGAGCCCCATAGTCGCCACTCGCTACCCTGTCCGGTTTCCCGCGGGCCTCGTGCGAGCAATCTATTGGGCACGAGCATATCGGCGAACTCCCCCAGAAGCTACACATCTCAGTCAACGGAGACTCAATCGCGTGCACATTCACATTCACTTTCGCGAACTCACTGTGCTGGTTCAGGACATACCGGACATATGTCTCAGGACATACCGGACGGCTCGGCGATGCTCCGTGAATGTCGAAAACCCGCCTAGTCATCACCGCCGTTGCCGTCGAGCGTCGCAAACCGAAGTCGCCCGCGCCTACGGCGTCTCCCGATCGTGGCTCTACGAGATGCTAGCCCGCTACCGGGCCGAGGGCGACACCGCGTTCGAGCCAAAACCGCCAGAAAGCGCAAAGCCGCGTCTGCTGGGTGCTGATCCGTGACAACCTACTTATACGCCACTGCACAGAGTGCAACGACGTCAGGAAATCCAAGGCCCGCGCGCGCTGGGGTAACGCCCTCGCGTGCGACGCAACGCATCACCTCCATCGGGCTAACGGCAGAGAGTTCCGGTGCCTTCACCACGGTCAGGATCGAGCTCCATCCCCTATTTCGCATGTCGTCGTTCACGGACTCGCCCGTGGCGGAAAGCGCCGCGTCAGTCGCAGACTTGACCTCTGAATAGCTGTACGACTCACCAAAGTTTGTCGAGAGCACCACGCGAGCCTGCTCGATTGGATCGGTGGTACCACCGCCACCAGACGAGCCACCCGTGTTAGCCAAAATCATGCCAATCATGACCGCGACTACAACAATCAAAGTGACCACGAGGACACCGATACCGAAACAACCGATGCGTTTCTTCGGCGGTAGCGCGGCCGGCTTGGCCATGGAAGGCGCTGGCCGGTTGGGCACGGCAGGCGGCGTGCTGGCCGAGGTTGCAAATCGCACGTGCTCGGTCCACGCCTGGCCGTCCCAAAGGCGCTCGGTGCCTTCGGTCTTCGGATCGGGGTACCAGCCCGCAGGCATGCTTGGCGGCGGCAAGTCACTCATCGTGATCCGCCTCTCCCCGTCTCGACTCGCGTACACACTATCGGAACATGAGATTTCTTTCTTGCTACATCGCTTACTGGACCGCCTAGCGGCACGCCGCCTTGGTCGGTTCAGACGCCAGACTCGATGATGTCCTCGCCCACGCTGTAGCGAATTGCAGCAGAATACTCCGACGAACAGCGTTGAATCACTCGGTGAGGCAGTGCGGCATTTTGCGTTCCAGATTCGCGAGCTTGACGGCTGGGACGGACCCGCTGACCTTCTGGGTGCGCAGGAACTATTTGAAAATGAGGGAATCGGACTCTTTCGCCCTTCGGCTTCTCCGACGAATTGCGCCAAAAGCATGGCTGCAATGTGAGCGACAAGGGTGTAACGGGACCGTTCAAAGCGCCGCACCGCCACCCTCCCAAACGATAGGCTCCACGACATCGCCGACTGCACGAGCAACCACCTCAGAATCCGTGGCCCCAGACTTCAGGAGTGAAATGACGATCAGCTTCAAGGTCCCGGTCCATCCCGCTTTCCCCGTCGGCTGGCGAAGGGACCTATCGCAAAATGTCGCCAGCGAAACGCTGACCGGGCGCGAGGTGGACCGCCGCCCTTGGCGCTGCTCGAACGCGGCGTGCGTAAATCACAATCCCGCGAACCTGCCAATAACTGGCGGTTTCGTCGAGGGTTAGCGCCGCGTCAGCGCGTCATCGGATCGTTCGCGCTCCCTGGCACGACGAGCCCAAGCCCTGCGCGCCGTTGGGCGGGAGTCTGCGCTCGAACCGCGGCGGCGATGCCCGCACCCGTCCCGCGGATGCGGGTGGTCGCGTAGGGATTGCTCGGGTCGAGTGCGCGAGCACCGCCACGAGTGATCCCCATGCGGGCGGCAACCTCGCTGGGGACGCTCATTCCGCCCCCGTCCGACTCCGGACGCTCAGTCAGCGCTAACGCTGCGAGCCCGAGGCATACGGCGCGGTCGTCGTGTTGTCCGGAGTCGTGATCGAGCCGATAGACGCCGGGTGCGTATTCGCGCAGCCGAGGCGCGGCAGCGCAAGCCCTGGGCCGGGCTGCGCAACAGCAGCGAGCCGGGTCGGGGGACTAGCCGACACGACCGCGCTCTGTGCAACAGGCCGCCGCAAACCGAAGAAGGCCCCTCCGCGAACTAGTGCGGACGGGGCCCTTCGCTTGATTTCCGGTGACTTTGCCCCTCCGGCGATGTCGGGCTGCGCCCCACCGGCACGGCCGTCACATCGCGGTCATCCGAGGGTGCGGGCATCCCGCATCGCTGCGATGCGCCGGAACCGGCGCGGCGAGGACCCCGCCTGATAAGCAGGCCATGACATAGAACAGAGCCGCCGG
>JAODMX010000459.1 GCA_025464735.1 Frondihabitans sp.
CACGCAGTATCGCTCGGCGATGTTCTTCACCGACGACGCCCAGAAGAGCGAGTTCGAAGCCGCTCGCGATCGCGCCTCCGAGTACTGGGACGGCGAAATCGTCACCACCATCTCACCGCTTGCGGAGTGGTTCGACGCGGAGGAGTACCACCAGGACTTCTTCGCCAAGAATCCCGGTCAGGGCTATTGTCTTGCGGTGGCGCTTCCGAAGGTCAACAAGATCCGCAAGTCGTACGGTAAGTACGTGCTTGCTTCCTGAGAGCCGGACACCTTCCGGTCACGCTGAAACACGCTGTACCCATCGAAACAAAATAAGAAGGAGCTCAATGATGAGCGACATCCGCACCACCACCATGAACCACACCTGGGTCGCCCAGGGTCCCGCGGGCACCGTCGGATCGATCCACCGTGCCGAAGACGGCTTCGCCATCCGAGTGGGCCGTGACGAGGGTTATCACGGCGCGTTCCCCACGCTCGACGTCGCCAAGCGTGCGCTGCACGCTGCGCTCGGCCATGGCGCCGAACGCCCGGAGTTCGTCGAACACTGATTCGTCCTCTCCTCCACAGGTACGGCCCGAGGCCTCAGTTCTCCCCAGCGGAGGATTCCGGCCGCGGGCCGTACCCGTCGGGCGCAACACTCGAGGTATGACAGACACGATCACGCTCACAGGGGTCGTCGCGACCCCGCCACGCAGCCTTCAGACGGCCTCCGGCCTCTCGATCTCGAGCTTCCGGCTCGCGTCCTCGCAGCGACGCTACGACCGCAGCCGAGGCGAGTGGGTCGATGCCGACACGAACTGGTACACGATCACGGCGTTTCGCCAATTGGCCGACAACGTCACGGCCTCCCTCACGAAGGGAGATCGGGTTGTCGTCTCCGGCCGACTGCGCATTCGCGAATGGGAGAAAGACGACCGCTCCGGCACCTCGGTCGAGGTCGATGCCGACTCGCTGGGGCACGACCTGCACTGGGGCACGACCAGTTTCGTGCGCACGCCGCGGCCGACGCCGTCCGAGGGGCAGGTCGCGCAGGATCCCGATCAGGCGCCGACCGCGCTCGCCGGCCCCCATCCGTCCCCGACCTCCGGCATCGTGCCCGCGGCTGCCTCAGCGGCGGGTCTGCCCGCGGCTGCCGCTCCAGGCATGGGCACCGTCGCGGCCGAATCGACCGAAGCTGCGGCCGCTGCCGCTCCCGATGCTGCTGGCGTTGCCGGCGGCGGGGTCGCGGCCGCGACCTGGGGAGGCCCCTTGGGTGCCGGCGGTGAGGCGATGTCGACGGTCACGACGTCGACGCCCGTCGCATCGGCCGCATCTACAGCCGTTCGAACCGTCGACGAGTGGCATTCGGGTGACGGGGAGACACCGTTCTGACGTCCACGCCGGGTCCTGACCGAGCCGCCCCGTAGACTTGTCGCGTGCCGATCCGATCCCTGCGTCCTTCCCGCGCGGGTGCCGCCTCCGTGCTTGTCGGCGTTGCCGTCGTCGTTGCGCTCGCCGTCACCGGATGCACCAACGGTTCGCCGAACCCGTCCCCGTCCACACCCTCAGCGTCATCGACACCGACTCCGACTCCGGCGGCGTCGTTCGGGCCAGATGCTTCGACACCCGTGGCACTCGCCCATTTCGATGCCGTGGTGCAGAAACTCCTGACGACCGACCCGCAGCCTCACGGGCGCGACGTCATCGATGCCCTCGTCGCCGCCGGTTTCAGCAAGAAGGCGATGGAGCTCACGCCCGACACGACGACGATCGGTCGGAACGTCGATTCGATCGAGTTCTCGGTTCTCTGGCAGAACAAGGATTGCCTCGTCGGCCAGGTCGGGGCGTCCGGCTACGGAAGTTCGTCGTCGCCGAAACTGAGCACGGGTAGGTGCCTGATCGGCAACACGCGTCCCATCGACTGGTGATGCGCGCGGGTGCTCGCTTCCGTCCTGAATCTCGACCAACGTGAGTTGCGGGCGCTGCCGTAGCCTCACTACTGTTCAGCTAATTGTCTGAGGGCGTCTGGGAGTGGTGAAGTGGCCGTGGCCAGTGGTGGTAATGGTTGGTGTTCCATCTCGAGACGTTTCGTGTGATGCCGAGTCGATTGGAGCAGGGCATCTGGTGGAATTCAGACGGCGAGCCTGATCATTTCGCTGACATTTCGGAGCAATACCGGGTTTGTAACCATTCGCTCGGTTGGGCGAATCGGTGCGGTGATGTTTCGTGCTGTATGTAATCTAAATCGACATTCCATGCCGGCCCTGTTCCAGGTCGTGCTCTCCCCTTCGAAGGAATTACATTGCCAATCACAGCCAAGAAGATCGTGCTCGGCGTTTTCGCCGTAGCCAGTACTGTCGCGCTGCTCTCCGGTTGTTCGGCCGCGCCAAGCACCGGCGCCGCCAGCACGAAGTCGAAATACCTCCCCTGCGTTGTCGGTGACACCGGCGGTTTCAGTGACCATTCGTTCAACCAGCTCGCGCTCGACGGAGTAATCAAAGCCACGAAATCAATCGGCTCCAGCTACAAGAAGGTCCAGTCGACGAGTTCTGATGACTACGCTCCTGCCATCGCGAGTCTTATCAGCGAAAAGTGCAACATCATCGTTGCGCCGGGCTTCAACTTTGTCGCCACGGTGAAAGCTGCTGCGGCCAAGAACCCGAAGACCGACTTCGCCATGATCGACGACAACTCGATAACGGCACCGAACGTCAAGGACATCGTTTTCAAGACGGACGAGGCGGCGTTCCTCGGCGGTTACGCGGCGGCCGCGTACAGCAAGACAGGAGTCGTGGCGACCTGGGGCGGTGCCGAATACCCGTCGGTGACCATCTACATGGATGGCTTCGCCGATGGTGTCGCCTACTACAACAAGCAGAAGAGCAAGCACGTCCAGGTGCTCGGCTGGAATGAAGCGACCCAGAAGGGCACGTTCATCGGGAACTTCACCGACCAGAACGCGGCGAAGACGGTGACCCAGAACTTCATCGACCAGAAGGCCGACGTCATCGTCCCCGTTGCGGGTTCGCTGTACCAGGGTGCCGCAGCGGCAATTACCTCGTCGGGTAGTTCCGCCGTGCTTGAGGGAGTCGACGCGGACATCGCTCTTTCCGACCCGAAGTATGCCTCGCTGTTCCTCGTGTCGATCATGAAGCGCGTCGACACCTCGGCGACCGCAGCCGTCGAGCAATCCGCATCGGCTAAGACGTTCGACAACACCACGTATGTCGGCGACCTGAAGAACAACGGTGTCGGCCTCTCGCCGTTCCACGACTACGCCTCGAAAATCCCGAGTGGTCTCACCGCTGAGCTGACGAAGATCCAGTCCGGGATCGAGGACGGCAGTATCACCGTCGCAACCCCGGTCAAGCTCTAACACGCACCGTCGCTTTTCGACCGTAACTGGTTGTGATGCGCGGTCCGGGCTTGTCCCGGACCGCGCATCCTGGCCGGTCACGGTCTTTACCTTTGGATACGAAAGAGCCCCATCGCATGAAACTCGAACTGCGCGGAATCACGAAGACCTTCGGCGCCCTGGCCGCGAACGATCACATCGATCTCTCCGTCGCACCGGGTGAGATCCACTGCCTGCTGGGTGAGAACGGCGCCGGCAAATCAACGCTCATGAACATCCTCTACGGCCTTTACCAAGCCGATTCGGGCGAGATCCTCCTCGACGACGTCGTGCAGCAGTTTTCCGGTCCGGGTGACGCGATGCGGGCCGGAATCGGGATGGTGCATCAGCACTTCATGCTTGTGCCGGTCTTCACAGTGGCCGAAAATGTCATGCTCGGCCATGAGCAATCGAAGTTCGGTTTTCTCGACCTTCCCGCCGCGCGGGCGAGGGTGCGTGAGATCTCGGCGCGGTTCGGTTTCGATGTCGACCCGGACGCCCTGATCGAGGACCTTCCGGTAGGAGTCCAGCAGCGCGTTGAGATCATCAAGGCGCTTTCTCGCGATGCCAACGTGCTCGTTTTCGACGAGCCGACTGCGGTTCTCACCCCGAATGAGACCGATGAGCTCATGCTGATCATGAAGCAGCTGCGCGACGGCGGGACTGCCATCGTCTTCATCACGCACAAGCTGCGCGAGGTGCGCGAGGTTGCCGATCGGATAACGGTGATGCGTCTCGGCAAAGTCGTCGGCGAGGCGCAACCGACCGCGACCAACCTCGAGTTGGCCTCGCTCATGGTGGGCCGTTCAGTGGAACTGACTGTGGCGAAGTCCGAGGCGACGTCGGGCGCGCACGCTCTCGTGGTCACCGATCTCAGCGTCATCGATGCGCATGGCATCGCCGTTGTCGACCACGTCAGTTTCGAGGTACGGGCGGGTGAGATTCTCGCCATCGCCGGTGTCCAGGGCAACGGCCAAACGGAGCTCACCGAGGCACTGCTGGGCGTGCAAGAGCGCGTCACAGGATCGGTCGAACTCGACGGGAAGAGTCTCCGGAACCTGCCGATCGCGAAGGTGCTCGAGGCAGGAGTTGGATTCGTGCCAGAGGACCGCCAGGAGGATGCGCTCGTCTCCGAGTTCACGATCGCGGAGAACCTCATGCTCGACCGTGCCGATGGTGCGCCATTCGTGAGAGGAGGCAGCTTGCAACTGCAGTACCTCAACGATTTCGCACGAGAGAAGGTCGCCGAATTCGATGTTCGTACGCAGGGGATCACGACGCTGGTCGGCCGGCTGTCCGGCGGAAACCAACAAAAGGTCGTTTTGGCTCGGGAACTTTCGCGTGAACTCCGGCTTCTTGTTGCGGCACAGCCCACTCGCGGGCTCGATGTCGGCTCGATCGAGTTTGTGCACACGCGAATCGTCGAGACGAGGGATTCGGGCATCCCTGTCATCGTGGTGTCTACCGAACTGGATGAGGTTGTGGCCCTTGCAGATCGAATCGCTGTGATGTACCGAGGACGAATCGTCGGGATCGTTCCCGGGGATACGCCCCGTGAGACCCTCGGATTGATGATGGCCGGAGAATTGCCCGCTGACGCGGGGGTGGCAGCATGAGCGACGAGATCGCGGCATCGGTGCCGGTCGCCGACACCGGGACCCAGGCGGCGGAGCTCGCGGCCGGCTCGAGAAACGATCTTCCCGAACCTGGCGATAACCCGATCCTGCGTCAAATCTTGAGCGGCGGCGTCGTGCTGACGCTGTCGTCGGTCGTGCTCGCTCTCGTCGCGGGCGCCGTTCTGATGGCCGCGACGAATTCGACGGTCGATACTGCCTCAGCCTATTTCTTCAGCCGACCCAGTGACACTTTGCTCGCCATCTGGCAGTCCGTCTCCGGTGGTTACGTGGCGATTTTCCGCGGCGGTGTCTACAACTTCGAGGCACCGAATTTTGCAACGGGCATCCAGTCGGTCCTGGGGGGCAACGGTGGTGCGGGCAGCCTTGGGTACGCAACTCCGCTGATCGCGGCCGGACTAGGGATAGCCGTTGGATTCCGGTCGGGTGTCTTCAACATCGGCGGGCAGGGGCAGGTCCTCGTGGCCGCCGCCCTGGCCGGCTACGTGTCGTTTGCCTGGACTCTTCCGTTCGGTGTCCACATGGTTGTTGCCGTGCTGGCAGCGCTGGTCGGTGCGGCGATCTGGGCCGGCATCGCCGGCCTGCTCAAGGCGCGGACGGGAGCGCACGAGGTCATCGTGACCATCATGCTCAACTACGTCGCGTTCTACCTTCTCGATTACTTCCTGCACACCGCCGTTCTGCGCGCGCCTGGATCGCAGAACCCGCAGACTCCTGCGGCTCAGAAATCGGCCCTGCTGTTCCCGCTTGCCGGGGCCAACTACTCGATTGATTTCGGATTCCTGTTGGTGGTCGCAGCGACCGTCTACTGCTGGTGGTTGCTTTCGCGCTCGAGCCTCGGATTCAAGTTTCGCGCGGTCGGTGAGAACCCGCGGGCCGCTCGAATTGCGGGAATCCGCATCAACCGCATGTACATCTACGTCATGCTCATCTCCGGCACTCTCGTCGGCGTCGCCGGGGCGTACCAGGCGCTAGGGAATCCGTCGGGTGTCACGGGGTTCGGCAACAGCATCGACGCCGGAATCGGATTCAGTGCCATCACGGTGGCGCTGCTCGGGCAGTCGCGGCCGTGGGGAGTGTTCGGCGCGGGCATCCTCTTCGGGGTGTTGCAGGCGGGCAGCTACACGATCCAGGCCGACCAGCAGGTGGATCCGAACATCGTGCCCGTTATCCAATCCGTCATCGTGCTGTTTCTGGCAGCCCCTCCGCTCGTGCGCGCGATCTTCCATCTCCCGGCCCCCAACGCGCGAGTCAAGCCGCCGAAGAAGCCCAAGCGCCCGGCGACTACCTCCGAGAAAGCAGTGGTTGCAGAATGAGTACCGCGGAGACGACCACCACCGAGCTCGGCTCGAATGTCATCCTGCTGAAGCGCAGCTGGAAGGCGCCGATCATCCTCGGGACATTCGCGGTTCTGCTGTTCATCCTTCTAGTGCCGTTTGGTCGCGGCGGCAGTGCAACCCTGGGATTCAGCGAAGCCTCGCGTGATGCAATCCAAATCCCCCCGGCCGTGCTTTCGGGCCACCCGACGGAGATTCTGGTGGCCGTCCTGGCCGTACTCATCGCACTGGGTGCATTCCTCCTTGCCGGATCGCGACGAAGAGTACCCCTGTGGCTCGTCGTCGTCTTCGCCGTTGTCGTTGTCTTCGGGTTTCTGGTCTGGACAGATACGGACACCGGCCACACCCTCAATGTGACCGATCTGCTGGTCGGCGCACTCGCTCTCAGCGCTCCGCTCATTTTCGGCGGTCTGGGGGGCGTCATCTCCGAACGAGTCGGCGTCACAAACGTCGCAATCGAAGCGCAGCTGCTATTCGGCGCGTTCATGTCGGCAATCGCAGCGTCCATCACCCAGAACGTCTTCGTGGGCATCGTCGCTGCGATGGTGGCCGGTGTGCTCGTCTCGCTTGTGCTCGCTGCGTTTTCGATCAAGTACGCCGTCAACCAGGTGATTGTGGGCATCGTGCTCAACGTGCTCATCCTCGGGCTCACCACTTTCGTCTACGAGCAGGTGCTGGTACCCAACGCCGCCCTCAACAACCCCCCGCAGCTCAACGTGATCAATGTCCCGTTGCTGTTCGATATTCCGATCATCGGACCACTGCTGTTCAGCCAGACGATCATCGTCTACCTCATGTACATCGCCATCATTGCGATCTGGATCGCCCTCTACCGGACACGTTGGGGGCTGCGGGTTCGAGCGGTTGGAGAGCACCCGCAGGCAGCCGACACCGTCGGTATCGACGTCGGCCGGACCCGCCTGTGGACGGTCGCCCTGGCGGGTGCCGTGGCCGGCTTGGGGGGTGCGTACTACACGATCGGATCGGTCGGCGGGTTCAGCCAGGACATGACGAACGGTGCCGGGTATATTGCGCTTGCTGCCGTCATCCTGGGCCGCTGGGATCCGGTGCGGGTGACCCTCGCGGCGCTCCTGTTCGGGTTTGCCGAAAACCTCGGCAGCGTCGCGGGGATTATTGGGTCCCCGGTTCCGAACGACTTCCTGCTGATGCTGCCGTATCTCGTGACGATCTTCGCAGTGGCTGGAGTCGTTGGCCGCGTTCGCGGGCCGGCAGCCGCGGGTCGGCCGTATCTCAAGTCATAGGCGCTCAGATAGTGCGCTCCTCGTTTTACGGGGCGTAGCTCTGGATCCGGCGGCCATGCGACGTGTCGCGAAGTTGAGGAACGCGCCGGTTCAGTTCGTCAATCGCGGGTTCGACATCGAAGGTTGTGAGCTTGTGGTCGCGAACCACAACCCTCCCCTCGACGAGTACGGTCGCCACGTCGCTCGACTTCACGCTCAGCACCAGAGCGGCCGCGAGGTCGTGCATCGGCTGCATGTGGGGGCCACGGGTATCGATCAGCGCGATGTCGGCCCGGTAGCCCGGCAGGAGCGCCCCCAGGCGTCCTGATTGACCGATGGCGGCCGCGCTCTGGCGTGTCGCAAGGTCGAGTGCGTGCTGCGAGGTCAGCCAGGTCGCATCGCTATGCCGGTCTTTCTCAGCGAGAGAGAGGAAGCGCATACTCTCGAGCACGTCGAGCGTGTTGTGACTGCCCGGCCCATCTGTTCCCACTCCGACCGTGATGCCTGCATCGTGGAGCATGCGCACCGGCGTCGTCCCCGATTGGGCGTGCTTCAGATACACCTTGTCGCAGCAAGCGACTGCGACGCGATCGGCGTACGGGCTGAGCCAACGGAGGTCATCTTCGGTGATGCCGGCTCCGTGCGCGATGAGCGTGCCGGTTTCGAGGATTCCTGTGTCGTGCAAGACCTGGATCGGAGTGATCCCGAGGCGGTCAAGACTCGATGTGGTCTGCACGGGGCTCTCGGAGGCGTGGATATGGGTTCGGATGCCGAGTCTCCGAGCATGCGCCGCAGTCTTCACGAGATCGGCGTCGTTCACGGTGTAGGTAGCGTGGGCTCCCATCGCAGTTGTGATTCGACCGTCGGCTTCACCGTTCCACTTCTCGGCGAAATCGGCTGAGGCCTCGATCCCGGCCTCACCCTGGGAGGAGAAGTACGTCTGCGCCAGGAAACCGCGCGCGCCGGTCTCCTCGACAACCGAGGCGATCTGGTCCATGTCGAAGTAGTGGTCGGCGAAGGTCGTCACCCCGGCAAGCAGCATCTCTGCAACGGCGAGCTGGGCTCCGAAGCGCACGTCGCGGGGGGTCATGTTGACTTCCATCGGCCAGATGTGGTCGTTGAACCAGGTCGCTGTGACCACATCTTCCGCGGAATTGCGGAACATGGTCATGGCCGAATGCGTGTGGCAGTTGATGAGACCGGGAATCGCGACATGACCCGCACCGTCGATGAGTTCGGCGGACTCTCTCTCGACAGGCGTGACGTCCGCGCTGGGCTTCACCCAGATGATCTCTCCAGCCGCGATCCCGATCGCGTGGTTCTCCTGCAGGTGGGCGACTCCACCTGCCTCGGGATTCTCGGCACGGAGCCGCGGATAGTCGGGCAGCGCTGGCTCGGTTGATGTGAGCACGGTTGCGTTGAGAATGATGGTTTCTGCCCGGGCCGTTTCCTTCATCGGCCAATCCTATCGAGCACAGCGTGGGAGAATCGTTCGGTGCACCCCTCCTCCTCTCTCACGATCGACGCGTGGGACGGCACGCAACATCTCGGCGTCGTAACCGTCAATTGGGACCAGGCGGACCGACACGGTGTCTTCCGTTCAGTGAGCGAGTCGGACGTCGTCGCCACCGAATTTTCTCTGATCCCGGGCCTGATCGACACCCACGTTCACTTGATGGGATACGCAGGATCCGGCACTCCAGATTTTCTCGGCTGGCCGCTCGTTACGCGCCCGGAGGAGCAGGTGCTGCACGGCCTCGCCAACGCGAACCGTGCTCTTGCCGTCGGCGTGACCACGGTGCGCGACCTCTCTGCCGATGAGGTGCAGTTCTCTCTGGCACGTGCCATCAACGACGGAATCGTCGTGGGTCCGAGGGTGCTCGCCTTCGGGATGGTCGGGATGACAGCAGGGCACGCCGATCTGTTCATTCCGCCAGCGTTTCCGATTCGTAAGCCGACGGCGGACGGTCCAGTCGCCTGCCGGGCACTGGTGCGCCACTGGGCACGCGCAGGAGCTGACGGGATCAAGATCGCTACGAGCGGCGGAGTTCTGTCGGTCGGCGATAAGAGTTCGTGGCGGAATTACACGCGAGAAGAGATCGCGGCGATTGTCGATGAGGCGCACGCGCTCGGAATGAAGGTCGCGGCGCATTCGCACACAGCCCAGGGGATCGAGATCGCACTGGACGAAGGCGTCGACTCGATCGAGCACGCGACCCTGATCACGCCCGAACTCGCGGCGCGCGTCGTGGCTCAGGCCGTGACGGTCGCCCCGACCCTGCTGATCAACGACACGATTGCCGCGGGTGGTGCCGGAGCCTCCCCGGAGCAGGCGGCAAAGGCGGCGGACCTCGTCGCGCGCCGTGACCCGCTCCTTCGGCGGGCTGCTGAAATCGGTGTGGATTTCGTGCTGGGCACAGATGCAAACGCTCGCCACGTGCAGTTCGGAGACGAGCTGACCGAGCTGGGCAGGATGGCGAACGTGCTCGGCTGGAGCGCCGAACGTGCGCTCCGGTCCGCAACGTCGGCGGCTGGTGTCGCAATTGGGCGACCCGACCTCGGACTGATCCGTGAGGGTTCGCCGGCCGACTTCGTCATCGTTCGAGGTAAACCGTGGCAGGACATCGCGCAGCTCTCAGCCGATCGCATCGAGGCCGTCGTCGTCGGCGGTCGCATCGTCGTCGGGTCGCTCCCTCAGCAGATCAGCCACGGGTGATCCCGTCGTCCTTGCGGACCGCATTCGGATCGAGCGTCACGTTGCGCCCGTTATCCTCGTAGACGTGGGGCCCTTAGTTCTCGCGACCGGGCCTGATCTCAGGGACGGCGCGCTGCGCGTGCTCAGACATGACGACACCATAGATGGCTTGGAGAGATAGCTGTGGCCGAATACATTTACTCGATGGTCCGAGCTCGAAAGACGGTCGGCGACAAGCTGATTCTCGACGACGTGACCATGTCATTCCTCCCGGGGGCGAAGATCGGTGTTGTCGGGCCGAACGGCGCGGGCAAATCGACGATCCTGAAAATCATGGCGGGCCTCGACACTCCCAGCAACGGTGACGCCAAGCTGAGCCCGGGGTACACCGTCGGCATTCTCATGCAGGAGCCCGAACTCGACGAGTCGAAGACCGTCCTCGAGAACGTCCAGGAGGGTGTCGGCGAGATCAAGGGCAAGATCGACCGGTTCAATGAGATCTCTCTGGCCATGGCTGAGCCCGACGCCGACTTCGATGCGCTGCTTGAAGAGATGGGCGGTCTCCAGGAGGAGATCGACGTTGCTGACGCCTGGGATCTCGACTCCCAGCTCGAGCAGGCCATGAGTGCGCTGCGCACTCCGCCCGGCGACTCCCTGGTGGTCAACCTGTCCGGTGGAGAGAAGCGCCGTGTCGCGCTGTGCAAGCTCCTGCTGCAGAAGCCCGATCTCCTGCTCCTCGATGAGCCCACCAACCACCTCGACGCCGAGAGCGTGCTCTGGCTCGAGCAGCACCTCACCAAGTACCACGGTGCTGTCCTCGCCGTGACACACGACCGGTACTTCCTCGACCATGTGGCGGAGTGGATCGCCGAGGTTGACCGTGGCCGCCTGTATCCCTACGAGGGCAACTACTCGACCTACCTCGAGAAGAAGGGTGAGCGCCTCAACGTCCAGGGCAAGAAAGACGCAAAGCTCGCTAAGCGCCTTTCGAGCGAGCTGGAGTGGGTGCGCAGCAACGCCAAGGGGCGCCAGGCCAAGTCGAAGGCCCGTCTCGCTCGGTACGAGGAGATGGCGACCGAGGCGGAGCGCACCAAGAAGCTCGACTTCGAAGAGATCGTCATCCCGGTCGGCCCGCGTCTGGGCCAACAGGTCATCGACGCTAAGAAGCTCGAGAAGGGCTTCGACGGCCGAGTGCTGATCGACAATCTGTCGTTCACCCTGCCGCGCAACGGCATCGTCGGCGTGATAGGCCCGAACGGCGTCGGCAAGACCACGCTGTTCAAAACCATTACCGGTCTCGAGCCCCTCGACGGCGGCGACCTCAAGGTCGGAGAGACCGTCGACATCTCGTATGTCGACCAGAACCGCGGCGGTATCGACCCCAACAAGAACCTCTGGGAGGTCGTCTCCGACGGCCTCGACTACATCCAGGTCGGCAAGACCGAGATCCCGTCGCGCGCCTACGTGTCGCAGTTCGGCTTCAAGGGCCCCGACCAGCAGAAGAAGGCAGGCGTTCTCTCCGGTGGGGAGCGCAACCGTCTCAACCTGGCGCTCACCTTGAAGCAGGGCGGCAATCTTCTCCTGCTCGACGAGCCCACTAACGACCTCGACGTCGAGACCCTCGGCAGCCTCGAGAACGCGCTCCTCGAATTCCCGGGCTGCGCAGTGGTGATCACACACGATCGGTGGTTCCTCGACCGCATTGCCACCCACATCCTTGCCTATGAAGGCACGGCCGAGAACCCCGCCAACTGGTACTGGTTCGAGGGCAACTTCGAGGCCTACGAAGAGAACAAGATCGAGCGCCTCGGTGCCGACGCGGCCAAGCCGTCGAGCGTCACCTACCGCAAACTAACGAGAGACTAGACGTGGCTCGACTGCGAGTTCCCACCATCCTGCGTTGGGGTGATCTCGACGCGTACGGGCACGTCAACAACGCCGAGATGCTGCACCTTCTCGAGGAGGCCCGCATCCAGGCGTTCTGGTCGGCCGGCGACGAGTCGGACGACCCGGCGTCGACAGCGATCCTCGACGCGAGCCCGAATACGCAGACGTGGAGCTTGATCGCTCGTCAGGAGGTCGAGTATCTGGCCCCGATCGCCTACACGCGCCAGCCTCTCGACATCCAGCTCTGGATCGGCCACATGGGCGGAGCGAGCCTCGAGCTCTTCTACGAGGTCTATTCGCCCGAGGGTGTCGAGACTCGAGTGCTGCACACGCGGGCCGCGACGACGCTGGTCCTGGTCGACGCGACCACTCAGCGCCCGCGCCGCATCTCCGAGGCAGAGCGTGCCGCCTGGGAGCCGTTCGTCGACGAGCCCCTCGTCTTCCGTCGGCGCTGAGCGGCTCACACCGTCGGCACTCGGACCATGCCTTCTTGCGCGACGCTGGCGAGGAGCTCACCCGTGCGATTGAAGAATCGACCCGTCGCGAGGCCGCGACCACCCTGCGCCGTCGGCGACTCCATGGCGTAGAGCAGCCATTCGTCAGCGCGGCCCGGTCGGTGCCACCACATGGCATGGTCGAGGCTGGCGATCTTCATGCCGGGCCGCGAGAGCGCGACGCCGTGTCGTCGCAAAATCGGTTCCAGGATCCCCAGATCGCTGGCATAGGCGAGCGCCGCCCGGTGCACGGCGGGGGCGTCGGGGAGCGGCCCGACGGTCTTCATCCAGAGCGCCTGATGCGCGACGTGTTCTCCGGTGACGCGGAGGAAGATGGGCGACGGGACGTGCCGAATATCGAAGGGGCGCCCGTTGGCCCAGAACTGTGCTGCCGGATGGTCGACGCCGGCCAGTACTTCGCCCATTGTCGGCAGCGACTCGGGTTCTGGGAGCCCTTCGGGCATCTCGGCTTCGTGCTCGATGCCCTCGTCGATGGTCTGGAACGACGACATCGTGGTCATGATCGGCACGCCGTTCTGGAGGGCCTCGGTCCGTCGTGAGGCGAACGAGCGGCCGTCGTGGCTTCGGTCCACGCGGAACTCGATCGGCAGCTCGATCTTGCCCGCGCGCAGGAAGTACGCGTGCATCGAATGAACGATCTTGTCGCCGGGCACCGTGGCCTGAGCGGCAACGAGGGACTGCGCGAGCACCTGGCCGCCGAAAACCCTTCCGTTCGGCATCCATTGGCTCGGCCCCGCGAACTCGTCCTCGGCCGGCCCTGATGTGAGCTCGAGCGCCTGAAGCAGGTCGGCCAGAGGATCGTCGGGGGTGGCGTCGCGCGCGGAGTCGTCAGTCATCAGCGGTAGTTTAGAGCGCCGATGACTACCGAATTCCGCCTTCCCGATTCCCTGTCGCTCGACGACCTTCATACCTTCCTGGGCCGGGCGGTCGCGCTCGACGACGGTGCGACTCGACTGATCGGCGGGGGCGGTGTTCTTGCGGCCTACGTCGGGGTGCTGTCGCCCCTGGGCATTCTGGATTCGAGTCCGACCGTGCTCGGGCTTCGCACCTACGCGCTCGCGACCGATTCGCCGAGTTCGCCGATCGCTCCCGACGCGTTCGACGCGGTCGTGCCCCTCCGCGCCGTCATCGAGCGCACGACCCGACTGCAGAACGAGGTCGTCGACCCGACCGCGCCGGTGACTGTTCCCCTGCCTCCCGTCGTGACCGCGGCATCCTGGGCTGCCATCTCGCCGCCTCGGGGTGGCTGGACCGTGACCCAGTCGATCGCGAGCGCCGTGCTCGAGGCGACCGCAAAGGCCGGTATCGACGAGGTGGCCGAGGTGATCCCGACCGGAACGGGGGAGCAGATCGTGCACCGAGTCCGCTCCGGTGTCTGGTCGCGCCCGATCGATGGCGCACCCGCCGTTCCCGCGGGCGCGGCGTTCGCGGCCCTGACACTCGGTTTCCTCAGCCCCGACGAGGACGCCCGAGTGTTCACGACGGGTTCGTGGACCAGGGTCAGCACGAGCCGTGGCCACGTGCTCGTGAAGCGGCGTTCCGGGCTTCTGTAAACGGAGCCCTCCTTCTCTGTGGAGCGCCGGAGGATCGGTTGCACCCACGTTTTTATCTGATGTAGTGTTTCAGATGTGTCATTGCATCGGGATGGGTGGAATCGGGTCGTGCTGCCCTTGGCGGTCACCGAGCTCCTTCGGCGTCGGCCTTCGCACGGGTACGAGCTCGTTCAGCGGTTGGAGCGCGGTGGTTTTGTGGGAGTCCAAGGTGGCACCGTCTATCCCCTCCTGCATCGGCTGACGGAGCAAGGGTGCGTCGAGTGGTCCTGGGACCATCCTGTCGCTGGGCCCGCGCGAAAGAAATACTCGCTGACGTCGTCCGGTGCGGTCCTCTCGCTTGAGCTCGCGGCGGAGTGGCGACTCCTGAGCGACCAAGTCCATGACTTCCTTGACCGGAATGGGAGCAGTCGTCTATGAGCTATTATCGCTCGCTCGCCGCATATCTCAGAGGCCAACGGCTTCGTGAGAAGGAGATCCGCACGATTGTTAGGGACGTCCGGGAGCACTGCGAAGCCTCCGGAGAAAATCCTCGCGGTGCCTTCGGATCGCCCGACGACTACGCCAAGTTGTTCCCGAGATCGCGAGCGATTCCTTCGTTAGGGCGAATCGTCTCAACGGCAGGCGGCCTGATGGTCGGTACCTTAATCGTCGAGGTCGGTCGCAGGTCGTTAACGG
>JAODMX010000474.1 GCA_025464735.1 Frondihabitans sp.
GGGTCTGCATGGCACCGAGGGATCCCATGCCGCGATAGTTCTTGAACTGCTTGCCGATCACGAAGACGAGGTCGCCCGGGCTCTCGTCGCAGCCGGCGAGCAGGGAGCCGAGCATGACCGTGTCGGCACCGGCGACGAGCGCCTTAGCGATGTCGCCGGAGTACTGGAGCCCGCCGTCGGCGATGACCGGCACGCCGGCTTCGCGAGCCGCGAGGGAAGCTTCGTAGACGGCGGTGACCTGCGGCACACCGACGCCTGCCACGACGCGGGTGGTGCAGATCGACCCCGGGCCGACACCGACCTTGATCGCGTCGGCGCCGGCGTCGATGAGCGCCTGAGCGCCGCTGCGGGTGGCGACATTGCCCCCGATGACGTCGATGTGGGCGAACGTCGGGTCGGCCTTGATGCGCTTGATCATGTCGAGCTCTCCGGCGCTCTCACCGTTCGCCGTGTCGACGACGAGCACGTCGACGCCCGCGTCGCGAAGGGCCTGCGCGCGCTGCCAGGCATCACCGAAGAAGCCGATCGCCGCGCCGACGCGAAGACGACCCTCGTCGTCTTTCGTGGCGTCGGGGTACTTCTCGCTCTTGTCGAAGTCTTTGACGGTGATGAGGCCGCGCAGCTTGCCGCCCGCGTCAACCAGGGGCAGCTTCTCGATCTTGTGCTGGGCAAAGATCGCCACGGCAGAGTCGGGGTCGACGCCTTCGGGAGCCGTAATGAGCGGCGCCTTCGTCATGACGTCGCGGACGTAGGTGGTGGCCATCTCGAACTTCGAGACGAAGCGCATGTCTCGATTCGTGATGATGCCGACGAGGGTTCCGTCGGGCTCGATGACCGGAAGACCGGAGACGCGGAACTGGCCGCACAGGGCATCGACTTCGGCGACCGTGGCGTCGGGAGTCGTCGTGACCGGGTTGGTGATCATGCCGGACTCGCTGCGCTTGACCTTGTCGACGTGAGCGGCCTGGTCGGCGATCGAGAGGTTGCGGTGAATGATGCCGATGCCGCCCTGGCGTGCCATGGCGATCGCCATGCGCGACTCCGTCACGGTGTCCATCGCAGCCGAGAGCAACGGGACGGCGACACGGATGCGCTTGGTCAGCTGCGACGACGTGTCGGCCTCGGAGGGGATGACGTCGGTGCGGCCAGGGAGCAGCATCACATCGTCGTACGTGAGTCCGATGAAACCGAAGGGATCCGGCTGGTCCATGAGCCACCTTTGCGTGCGAGCCCTTGTGGGGCAGTGAAGTCAGCGCGCCTGGTTACGAGGCCACTGAAAAAGGAGCCGGTTTCGCCTTCGAGGACCGGTTCTCCATCTTAACCCAGCAGCGCCGTTTCTATTCCTTCGGTTTGCCGCCGGCAGCGCCACCGGCAACAGCCGCAGCCAACGACTGCGCCCACGTCTCGTGCAGGGCCTTCCACGAGAAGAGCTGCTTGATGTACATGTCGCCGATCCGCCAGGCGGGGAAGGGCACGAACGTCAGACCCGGCGTGGAGGTTGCGACATCCGAACTCACGGCGTTGAGGCGGTCGACCTGCTTCGTGATGATGCGTCGGAGGGTGGCGCTGATCGGACGGAAGTCGGACAGCGGCGGAACACCCGCCACCAGCACGCGACAGCCGGAGGAGCCGCGACCGGACTCGTCCTGGATCCTGCGGGCCAGGAGGGCGAGATCGCGCGCCCAGTCTTCGGAGCGCGTGATCAGCAGAACGTCGGGGATGCCGAGCAGCACGAACGCTACTTCGACCCCCTCGGCGCCGAGTCGAGGTCGCGCGAGCAGTGCCGCCAGCGTCAGGTTGGTCTCCGCGATCACGCTCCAGGACATGCCGCGGCCGCTCTCACCGGCCATGATCGCCGCCGTGCGCGATGCAACGGTCAGACCGTGGCTGAGGACGCCGTGCCCGGACGCCGCCACGTCGCCGACGAAGAGGAGGCGTTCAGGATCCGGACCGTACACGGTGTCGACGAGGGCATCGCGCGGGTAGAGATTGCGACGGACCTCGAGCTGGTAGAGGGCGAACGAAATTCGGAGGAGCGGACGGCCCAGTGCCAAGAAGGCATCGGTCGCGCGCTGGCGCGTCGTTGTCGGACGGGGCGCTTCGGGGAGCGTGGACATCGGGTCAATCGTGACATGACCGGAGGGGTTTCGGTGCACCGACTGTCCACAAAAAGGGGGACACGAGAAATCATGGCCTGAAACGGGCCTACGAGGTCGTCTCCCGGACCTCGAAACGGGCCTGACGACGCTCGGCCGCCCCCGCTCGGCCGTGGGCGAACGCATCCCAACTGAGCAGGATCAGCGCCACCCAGATCAGCCCGAAACCGACCCAGCGCCCGACGGACATCGGCTCGTGGAGCACGGCCACGCCGACCGCGAGCTGCAGAATCGGCGCCAGGTACTGCGTCAGTCCGATGGTCGAGAGCGGCAGACGCCGCGCCGCCCCGGCGAAGAGCAGCAGCGGGACCGCAGTGACGATCCCGGTGCCGACCACAGCGATCGCCTGGCCCGTTCCCGCATGCCCAAAGGCAAGACCTCCCGTCGTGCCGACCACGATGAGGGCGATCGCGGCGAACGGCGACATCAGGAGGGTCTCGAGCGACAGCCCAGAGACCGCGTCGATCTTGCCGCCGACGCGCTTCTTGATCAGGCCGTAGGTGCCGAACGAGAATGCCAGGACGAGCGAGATCCAGGGGAACTGCCCGTAGCCGATGGCGATCACGAGAATCGCGACGACGCTGATCCCGACGGCGATCCACTGCCGGAGTCTGAGTCGTTCGTGCAACACGAGCACACCGAGCAGGACGGTCACGACCGGGTTGATGAAGTAGCCGAGCGCGGCCTCGACGACGTGCCCGCTGAGGGTGGCGAAGATGAAGGTCGTCCAGTTCACGACGATGACGGCGCCCGCGACCGCCATGGTCATGACGAGGCGCCGGTCACGGAGGAGCTCCCTGAAGTGAGCAAAGGAGCGCGTCACGGCCAGCAGCACGGCACAGAACACGAGCGACCACACGATGCGCCAGGCGACGATCTCGACGGCCCCCGCCGGTGTCAGCAGGAGGAAGTAGACCGGAAGCACACCCCAGAGCCCATAGGCGGCGAGCGCCTGGATGAGCCCCGCACGGGTGCGAGAGGTTTCGTTGTGGTTCACGCTTCAAGGCTATGACCGAGGATCCGGGTCGCATGAGACGGATCCGGCCACGCACCGCCTCCTGACTGCCAGTCGGGTCGCGCCCGCAGGTCGACGAAGGGCCCCGCCTCCTTGAGTGGAGGAAGGGCCCTTCGGGCGGTGCGGTCGCTACTACGCGACGATGACTGCCAGCACGTCGCGAGCGGAAAGCACCAGCAGGTCTTCACCCGAGTACTTCACCTCGGTTCCGCCGTACTTCGAGTAGATGACCTTGTCGCCCACGGCGACGTCGAGCGGAACGCGGTTGCCGTTGTCGTCGATGCGACCCGGACCGACTGCCACGACCTCGCCCTCCTGGGGCTTCTCCTTGGCGGTGTCGGGGATCACAAGACCGGAAGCAGTGGTCTGCTCGGCCTCGACCTGACGGATGACGATGCGATCTTCGAGCGGCTTGATGTTGACCGACACGGTTGACCTCTTCTTTCTCACGAGCTGCGGCGATGTTTCTGGAAAATCCGAGTTAGCACTTCACCTGTGTGAGTGCCAGATCAACTGTAGGGCGTGGCTGGCACTCGGTCAATCCGAGTGCCAATGTGTGTCGGGCGATTCACCCGGTATCGGGTCGCAGGGCGCAGGATCCGAGGTGGGCCAGGATGGACACATGGACTCCGCCGAACTCCGCGAGCTACTCACCCCCGAGGGGCTCCGTCTGCTCGACGCCCTCCCTCCCTTCGACTCGAAAGCGGATGTTGTCGCGCAGGTCTCGAGACTTCGCCGCGAAGGTCACTCCCCCGAACTCGTCGCCGCGGTTCTCAGCCAATCGAAACTGCGATCGAAAGGGCGCGCGAAGTTCGGCGACTTCGCCGATCGGATGCTGTTCACCGAGGCGGGGCTGGAGCAGGCGACCCGACTCCCGGTCGCATCGACGCACGCCGGGCGCTTCCATCGCGCCGGCATCCGCCGCGTGGGCGACCTCGGCTGCGGAATCGGCGGAGACGCCCTCGCCTTCGCCGCTCTCGAGCTCGACGTGCTGGCCGTCGACCGCGATGAGGTCACCGCGGCGATCGCCACGTACAACCTGGCACCCTGGGAGAGCGCGGAGGTGCGTCTGGGCGACGCCGCTTCGTTCGATGCTTCCGAGGTCGACGCGATCTTTCTGGATCCGGCGCGCCGCACGTCCGGCCACAACCAGACCTCTCGACTGGCCGATCCCGCCGACTGGTCGCCCTCGCTGGACGTGGCCTTCGGCTTTGCTTCGCGGGTTCCGACGGGAGTCAAGCTCGGGCCGCGCATCGATCGCGAGCTGCTGCCGGACGACGCGGAGTGCCAGTGGATCTCGGTCGATCGGTCGGTCGTGGAGGTCGGGGTCTGGTTCGGCGCTCTCGCGCGGCCTGGGATCCGGCGGGCCGCTCTCGTGCTCGGAGCCCACGGCCCCGCCGAGCTGACCGCAGCGGGAGACTCGGAGGACGTCGAGGTCGGCGACCTCGGCGATTACCTCTACGAACCGGACGGCGGCGTGATCCGCGCTCGGCTCATCGGCGACCTCGCGCGAACCCTTTCTGCACGGACGATCAGCCGCGACATCGCCTACCTGTCGTCCGACGAGGCGGTGTCGACCCCGTTCGCCCAGTGCTTCCGGGTCGTCGAGACCTTCCCGCTCGACGAACGACGGCTGCGTCAGGAACTGAAGAAGCGGGCCATCGGACGGGTGGAGATCAAGAAACGCGGCGTCGACGTCGACCCCGCGGCCTTCCGCAAGAAGCTGCAGCCGTCCGGGCCGAACGCGGCCACGCTCATCTTGACCCGCGTCGCGGGCCGGCACACGGCGCTGCTCTGCGAGCGGGTGCAGTTCTAGCGGTCGGTGTGCTGCTGCTCGCTGGCGGCGAGTGTCCACAATGTGCTGTCTCAGTTCGATGCAGGCAGCGCATGGTGGACACTCGCGAGAGGGCTAGGGGTTGTACGTGCCGCCGTACTGGTCGCCCTGGGAGAAAGCCGTCCCTAGGATGATGAAGAACGCAAGGGTGAGGGCGATGCTCACGAAGCCGCAGATGATGCCGGCGAGCGCCATCCCCGACCCTGTCTGCTGGAACCTCCTGATGCGACCGCGCGCGATGAAGCCCAGGACGACCGCAGCGATGCCCATCAGGCCGAAGGTGAAGACCCACCCCACGACGAGACTGGCGATGCCGAGGATCATCGACACGAGCGCGAGCGCACTCTGGCTGCCGGGGCGCGGGACCGGATTGCCCGGGTTGTAGGCGCCGTAGGGCTGGGCGCCGTACGGCTGGCCGCCGTAGGGCTGGGCCGGGAACTGCTGCGGTGGGTACTGCTGGCCCGGATACGGGGGGACGCCGGGCTGCTGGACGGGATAGGGCTGGGCGCCGGGCTGCTGGGCGTACTGCCCGTATGCCTGCTGTTGCGCGCCGGGCTGGCCCGGATACTGCGGGGCACCGGATTGCTGGCCCGGATACTGGGCGCCGGCCTGCTGCCCGTAGCTCGGCTGCTGGCCCTGCGCGGGCGCCTGCTGGCCGTACACCGGCTGGCCCTGCACCGGCTGCCCGGCGCCGGGCGTCCCGGCCGTTGCGGGCGGCGTACCGACCGAAGGCGTCGCGACCGGAGGCGTCGCGGGCGTCGGTGTGTCCGCCACCCCAGGGGCGGTGGTCTCGGCGGCGGCCGTCTCGGCATCGCCCGAATCGACCGACGCGTTCTCGACCGGGGTGTTGTCGCCTGACCCGTCGAAAGGATCGTTGTCGGATGGTGTCTGGTCGGACATGATCTCGCTGCTCCCGGTTCGTAGAGAAGCCGGAAACTCAGCGCCCCGGCGTGCGCCGTGATCACGAGCCCACCCGATGGGGCTCGAAGACGCTCCTTGCACTTTCGACCCTACCGCTCGTCGCGCGGGGTGGGTTCGACCCGGCCAACCCACAGCCCAGGCTAAGCCGCAGACGCGCTCGTCACCGGCAGGGTCGAGTCCGCCCCGAACCCCATCGGCGACGGCGGGCGCCCCCGCGAAACCAGTTCGGCGCCCAGCGCCGCGATCATGGCGCCGTTGTCGGTGCACAGGGAGAGCGGCGGGATGCGCAGTTGGATTCCGGCCGCGGCGCACCGTTCCGTGGCCACCTGGCGGACACGGGCGTTGGCGACGACTCCGCCGCCGAGGAGGAGTCGAGGCACGCCGCGGTCAGCGCACGCAGCGAGAGCCTTGGTCAGCAGCACGTCGACGACCGCCTCTCGGAAGCTTGCCGCGACGTCCGCCACCGGCACCTCGGATCCTGCGCTCTCGGTTTTCTCGACCCAGCGCGCGACGGCCGTCTTGAGGCCGGAGAACGAGAAGTCGTAGCGGTGCCGCTCGAGGTCTTTCGGCAGCGTGAGACCGCGGGGGAAACGGATCGCACGAGGGTCGCCGAGCGCCGCCACGCGGTCGATCTCGGGGCCACCGGGGTAGGGCAGCCCGAGGAGGCGGGCGACCTTGTCGAAGGCTTCTCCGGCTGCGTCGTCGATTGTCTCGCCGAGGAGTTCGACGTCGTCGATGAGGTCGCGCACGTGCAGGAGGGACGTGTGCCCGCCCGAGACGAGCAGCGCAATCGTGGGCAACTCGATCTCGGAGCCGTCGGACCGCAGCACGTCGGCCCCGACATGGCCCACGAGGTGGTTGACCGCGTAGAGGGGCTTTCCGGCGCCGAGAGCCAGGGCTTTCGCGGCGCCAACCCCGACCATGAGGGCTCCGGCGAGGCCGGGGCCGCTCGTCACCGCGATGGCGTCGAGGTCGTCGAGGGCCACGCCCGCCTCGGCGAGCGCCGCCGCCAGTGCCGGCTGCATGGCTTCGAGGTGGGCACGGGCTGCGATCTCGGGAACGACACCGCCGTAGCGGGCGTGCTCGTCCATCGACGAAGCGATGACGTTGGCGAGCAGGGTGCGCCCTCGGACGATTCCGATGCCGGTCTCGTCGCAGCTCGTCTCGATGCCGAGCACAAGTGGTTCTGTCACGAAGCATCTCCTGAAAGCGCCGGGAGCTTCGCACGCATCACCAGCGCGTCGATCCCCTCCGGCATGTAGTAACGGGGCCTCACGGCGATGCCCTCGAATCCGAGCGACTCGTAGAGCGTCTGTGCGCCGGGATTGTCGACGCGCACTTCGAGGAAAGTCTCGCGGGCGCCCCGAGCCACAGCTTCGGCGAGGAGGCGCTCCATGAGGTCGCGGGCGATTCCCCGACGACGGGCCTCGGGGACGACCGCGATCGTGTGGATATCGGAGTCGGGCGAGCCCGTCGGAGCGTTCAAGCCCGCGTAGGCCACCACTTCGCCCGTGTCGACGACCACGAGGTAGAAGCACGACGAGTTCGCCAGCTCGGCAGCCATGACGTCGGGCGACCAGGCGTCGGTGGTGAAGACGCTGGTCTCGATCGCCATGATCGCGTCGAGGTCGTCGGGAGTGGCGCGACGCACCTCCCCGGTCACGAGACCCTCTTCGGAGCCCCGGGAACGGTGACGTCGGGCGACCGCAGGTAGAGCGGCACATCGGCGGCGAACGAACGCCCATTTGAGAAGAGTGTTTCGGCGAGCATGCCCAGAGCGGCTGCCGAGACGACCGTGTCGGCGGGATCCGTCCGCTCAGCGCTGTCTCTGAACCCGGGCCCCAAGGATCCCTGCACCACCTCATCGAGAACGCCAGGCTTGGTCAGCCCCGGCTCCCCCAGCCGCACGGGGAGGCCCTCGGCGTCGATTCCGGTGTACGCGCTCCAGTAGACCTCGCGCCGGCGGGCGTCGGTCACCACGAGGAGCGGCGCCTCCTGCGGGCTCTCGCGCTCCTGGCCGAGGGCGCGCTCGAGGCCGCCGAGGCGCTCGAAGGCGATGGCGTCGTGGCTCACGAGCGGGAGGCAGGGCTTGCCTGCGCCGAACGCGAAGGCCCGCGCCGCGGCAATGCCGACGCGCAGCCCCGTGAAGGGCCCGGGGCCCATCCCGGAGACGACGGCGCTGAGCTCGGCCGGCGCGACCCCGGCGTCGTCGAGGCACTCGGCGATGAGGGTACCGATGACCTCGGCGTGGCGACGGGTGTCGCGCTCGGTCCGCTCTGCCAGGACGCCGCCGTCACGATCGACCACGGCGACGGAGGTACCCGAGGAGGTGTCGATCGCCAGGAGCATCCTCCAATCGTAGGCGTCTGGCCGCGCGCCCACGATGTCGCGCCCCGTCGCCCACGAATCGGACTACGCGCCACGAAGCGGCGTGGCGGGCGAGGCTCCGCCCAGAAATCGGACTCGGCACCACGAAGCTGTTTGGTGCCGAGTCCGATTCGTGGGCGAAGGCGACGGCGACGGCGAGCGGCAGCCAGCGTCAGGCGGGCAGCGCGACGCCCGACCACCGTGGGCCGTGCGCGTCGAGGGTCACGACGCGGGGTTCGTCGGCCTCGCCGGCTTCGGAGCCGACGTCGGTGGCGACATCGGTGGCGACATCGGAGCCATCATCGCCTCCCGCGCCCCCGCCGACCGGCCGCTCGATCCGCACGTCGAGCCACGACTCGGCGACCCCGTCGAGCAGCCCCTCACCCCATTCGACCACCACAACCGACGGCGCGTAGTCGAGGTCGAGGTCGTCGAGCTCGGCGGCGAAGCCCAGCCGGTACGCGTCGACGTGGACGAGTGGCACCCCGTCAGCGGCGAGCGAGGGATGCGTCCGCGCCAGTACGAAGGTCGGCGATGCCACCTGCCCACGCACCCCGAGCCCGCGCCCGATGCCGCGCGTGAGCGTCGTCTTCCCCGCCCCGAGTGGGCCGGTCAGCACGACGAGGTCACCCGCCCGAAGGAGACCGGCGAGCGCGAGCCCCAGTTCTTCCATAGCCGAAGAGGAAGCGACGGTGAGCGTCGTCATCCGACGTACACCCGCGGGATCCGGGGGCCAAGACCCGAACAGAGTTCTTCGCCGATCGTGCCGATCAGGTCGGCCCACTCGCCCACCGTCAGCTCGCCGGACGAGCCGGTGCCGAAGAGCGTCGCCTCGTCGCCGACCTCGATCGGGTCGTCGCCGACGTCGATCAGGAACTGGTCCATCGCCACGCGCCCGACGATCGGGTAGCGGTGGCCGCGCACGGCGACGCTGCAGCCGTTCTGGGATCGGCGCGGGATGCCGTCGGCGTAGCCGATCGGCACGAGGGCCACGGTCGTGTCGCGGGGTGCACGGAAGGTGTAGTCGTACGAGACCCCCGTCCCTGCCGCGATGCGCTTCACCCGGGCGATCCTGGCCGAGAGCGTGAGCACCGGCGTCAGCCCGCGGTCGGCCGCGCTGACGCCGTCGGTCACGGGAATGCCATAGGTGTTCGAGCCCATCCTGACCATGTCGAGCCGCAGCTCCGGCCTCTCCATCCCCGCCGACGAGGCGGTCAGATGCCGGCGTTCGAATCGGGCGCCGAGCGCCTCGGCCTCGTCGATGGCGCGAGCGAGCGCATCCGCGGACGATGTGTCTTCGTCGTCGGAGGCCTCGGCGAGATGCGAATATGCGCCGCGAAGACGCAGGATCCCTTCCTCGCGCAGCGAGACGGCTCGCGTCACGATCTCAGACCACTCGGTTGCGAGGGCTCCGTCGCGATGCAGCCCGGTGTCCACGTTCAGGTGCACCAGCGCCGCCGCGTCGAGAGCAGCGAAGGCCGGAGCGTCAGGGGCGGCGGCCGACGCAACCGAACGGACCGCCGCGGCCACCGCCTCAAGCTGTCGCAGAGTCGAGATGCCGAGGTCGATGCGCTCGGACACCGCCCGCTCGAACGTCTCGTGCGGCGAGAACTGCCAGGCGAAGATCGCGACACCGTCGCCGATCCCCGCGGCCCGGAGCTCGTGGGCGTTGGCGAGCTCGAGCGCGCCGAGCCAGCGCACCCCCGCGTCGACGGCTGCGGCCGCCATCGTCGTCGCCCCGTGCCCGTAGCCGTTGGCCTTGACGACAGCCATCAGTTCGGCCGGCTCGATGAGCCGCTGCAGTGCCACGAGATTGGCGCGGTAAGCCGCGAGGTCGACCGTGGCGCGCCTCAGGTACGTGTCGCTCATCGATAGGTCCTCGGCAGACGCGCGGAGAGGCGGGCGACGACTTCGTAGTTGATGGTGCCGGTGGCCTCCGCCCAGTCGTCAACGGTCGGGTGACCCGCTGTGGCATCGCCGAACAGCACGGCTTCGTCGCCCAGCTGGATGTCGTCGTCGGGGCCGATCTCGACCGACAGGGCGTTCATGGCGATTCGGCCTACGACCGGGCGCAGCTTGCCGCCGAGCAGCACGCGCGCGTTGTTGCTGGCGACCCGTTCGATTCCGTCGGCGTACCCGATCGGAAGGAGCGCCAAACGCGTGTCCGAGGATGCACGCCAGGTGAAGCCGTACGACGTGCCCTCGCCCGCGGGGACCGCCTTGACGCCGATCACGGGCACGGCGAGCGTGAGCGCCGGGCGCAGTCCGAGATCGGCGGGGGTGCGCTCCGGGAACGGGCTGAGCCCGTAGCAGGCGAGCCCGAATCGCACGAGCGTGAACCGCGCCTCCGCGATCGTCAGCGCCGCGGCGGAGGCCGCGAGGTGCAGCACCGATGGAGTGATCCCACGCTCGATCAGCATTCCGAAGGCGCGCTCGAAGAGGTCGATCTGGCGGCGGTCTTCGTCGGGCGAGGCATTCGAGACGTGAGTCATCAGCCCCTCGATCAGCACACGGTCACCGAGGTCGGCAGCACGATCGAAGAGCGCCTCCCACTCTCCTTCGGTCGCGCCGTTGCGACTCAGGCCCGTGTCGATCACGAGATGCACCGCCGGCACTCCAGCGGCGACGCAGGCGTCGAGCTGGGCGAGGTCGGAGACACCCGGCGTCACGTCGTGGCGGACGGCGCTCTCGAAAGTCTCGCCGGGGGCATGCAACCACGAGAGCACCGGCAGAGTGATGCCCGCCTCCCGAAGCGCCAGCGCTTCCGTGAGATCGACCACGCCCAGCCAGTCGACCCCCGCTTCCTCGAAGGCGCGAGCGCACTCGAGGGCGCCGTGCCCGTAGGCGTTGGCCTTGACGACGGCCATGACCTTGGCCGAGCCGACGGCAGACCGCAGAACCGCCACGTTGTGGGCGAGCGCGGTGGTGTCGATGGTGAGTCGCGCCTCCTGGGTCATTCCTCGCCGCCTTGACCCGCAGGATCCTGGGCTTCCGCGATCACAAACGCGGTCGCGACCCCGCCGTCGTGGCTGAGCGAGAGATGGACTCTGGTCACCCCGCGCGACGCTGCCAGCGCGGCCGCTCCCCCGCCGACCCCGAGCGAGGGCGCCCGCTGATCGTCCGCACTCACGACCATGTCGTGCCACGAGACGCCTGTCGACGAACCGAGCGCCTTGATGAACGCCTCCTTCGCGGCAAAGCGCGCGGCGAGCGACTCGATCCGCCGCGGTTCACCGTCGCGCAGGAGCTCCTGGTCGGTAAAGAGACGCCAGCGAAGCTTCGGGGTGCGTTCCAGGGCGCGGTCGAACCGCGCGATGTCGACCACGTCGACGCCGATGCCCACAATGCTCACCTCGCCGCCCCGCTTACTCGACGGTGACGGATTTCGCGAGGTTGCGCGGCTGGTCGACGTCGAGGCCCTTGGCACGGCTGAGTTCCATTCCGAAGATGTGCAGCGGGACGACCGCGAGAAGCGGCTCGAACAGCGGTGCCGCCAGCGGGATGCGGAGCACCTCGTCGGCAAACGGCAGGACCGCGGCGTCACCCTCTTCGGCGATCGCAATCACGCGAGCACCGCGGGCACGGATCTCCTGGATGTTCGACACGACCTTGGAGTGCAGCGAGCGCGGGTCGCGCGGGCTCGGCACGATGACGAAGACGATCTGCCCGGGCTCGATCAGCGCGATCGGACCGTGCTTGAGCTCCCCGGCCGCGAAGCCCTCGGCGTGGATGTAGGCAAGCTCTTTCAGCTTGAGGGCACCCTCGAGGGCGATCGGGTAGCCGACGTGGCGGCCCAGGAAGAGCACCGAACGGGTGTCGGCCATCCAGCCTGCGAGGGTCTTGATGCGCTCTCCGGTCTCGAGCACCTTCTCGATCTTCGCGGGGATCGCCTTGAGGTCGTCGACCTGCGCTCTGATCTCGGCCGCACTGAGCGTGCCGCGGATCGTGGCGAGGTGAAGGCCCAGGAGGAACAGGGCCGTGCCCTGTGCGACGAACGCCTTCGTCGACGCGACCGCGACCTCGGGACCGGCGTGGGTGTAGATGACGGCATCGCTCTCGCGCGGGATGGTCGCACCCTGGGTGTTGCAAATAGAGAGCACCTGGGCGCCGCGTTCGCGAGCGAACTTGACCGCCATCAGAGTGTCCATGGTTTCGCCCGACTGGCTGATGGAGACGACCAGGGTGTGTTCGTCGAGCACGGGGTCTCGATAACGGAACTCGTGCGCGAGCTCCACCTCGACGGGAAGCCTCGACCACTGCTCGATGGCGTACTTGCCCAGGATCCCGGCGTAGGCAGCCGTGCCACAGGCGATGATGATGATGCGGTTGACGGTGAGCAGGCGCTCACGGAGCGGCTCGAGATCGTCGAGATGCACGGCGCCGTCGACGGCGCGCCCGAGCAAGGTATTCGCAACGGCCTCGGGCTCCTCGCTGATCTCCTTGGCCATGAAGCTCGACCAGCCACCCTTCTCGGACGCCGCGGCGTCCCAGGTGACCTCGAATTCCTCGGCTTCGACGGGCGAACCGTGGAAGTCGACGACCGCAACGTCGTTCGCCGTGATCGTCACGATCTGGTCCTGGCCGATGGCCATTGCCCGCTGGGTGAACGCGATGAAGGCGGCGACATCGGATCCGAGAAAATTCTCTCCCTCGCCGAGACCGATCACGAGGGGCGAGTTGCGGCGGGCACCGACGACAACGCCGGGCTGGTCGGCGTGGACGACCAGGAGCGTGAACGCGCCCTCGAGCCGGTTGACCACGAGACGCAGGGCCTCGGTGAGGTCGCCCGTCACGCGATACTCGCGCGCCACGAGATGCGCGGCGACCTCGGAGTCGGTCTCGCTCAGGAACTCGACGCCCTCGGCGAGGAGCTCAGCCTTGAGGGCGGAGAAGTTCTCGATGATGCCGTTGTGGATCAGCGCCAGCTTGCCAGAGTCGGAAAGGTGAGGATGCGCGTTCTCGTCGGTCGGCCCACCGTGAGTAGCCCAGCGAGTATGGCCGATCCCGGTGTCGCCGTCGACCAGGGGGCGAGCCTCGAGGTCGTCCACCAGCACCTGCAATTTGCCGGCTTTCTTGCGCATGTCAAGGGTGCCGTCCGGGCCGATCACCGCGACGCCGGCCGAGTCGTAGCCGCGGTACTCCAGGCGCTTCAGACCCCCGAGGAGCACCTCCACACTTTTGTCGGACCCGACGTAACCCACGATGCCACACATGCGAGTCAGCCTAATTGACCCCGATGTGACGCTCGTCCACCGCTCGGCGTATACCGTTACTGCTTATGGTCGATGTCACGACACCCACCCACCTCACGCCGTTCGTGGAGATCGATCGTGCCGCCTGGGCAGCTCTGGCTCCGACGACGCAGAACCCACTCACCGAGACCGAGCTGGTCCAACTCCGCGGCCTCGGCGACCGGCTCGATCTCCAGGAGGTGAGCGACGTCTATCTGCCGCTCAGCCGCCTGATCAACCTCTACGCCGCCGGGGCCAGCAACCTCCACCGCGCGACGAGCGACTTCCTCGGTGAGCGAGCCCAGCGCACGCCGTTCGTCATCGGTGTCGCCGGATCCGTGGCGGTCGGCAAGTCGACCGTCGCGCGTCTGATGCGCGAGCTCCTGTCGCGCTGGGGCGATACGCCGCGCGTCGAACTGATCACCACCGACGGCTTCCTCTACCCCAACGCCGAACTCGAACGCCGCGGCATCATGGACCGCAAGGGCTTCCCCGAGTCGTACGACCGGCGCCAGCTGCTCAGGTTCGTGTCGCGGGTGAAGAGCGGCGCCGAAGAGGTGCGCGCGCCCTTCTACTCCCATGTCGAGTACGACATCGTGCCAGGAGCCGAGGTCGTCGTGCGCCGCCCCGACATCCTCATCGTCGAGGGCCTCAACGTTCTCCAGCCGCCGATCGACGGTCGCCTCGCCCTGAGCGACCTGTTCGATTTCACAATCTACGTCGACGCCCGCACCCACGACATCGAGAACTGGTTCGTGGAGCGCTTCCGCAAGCTTCGCGAGGGCGCCTTCAGCCGTGAGGAGTCGTTCTTCCACCGTTTCGCCGAGATCCCCGAAGACGAGGCGCTCCGCTTCGCCCACGAGGTCTGGCGCACGATCAACGAACCGAACCTGAAGGAGAACGTGCAGCCGACCCGGTCGCGCGCGACGCTCGTGCTGCGCAAAGGCTTCGACCATAAGGTTGCGAGCGTCCTGCTCCGCAAGATCTAGCGCTGCGCCTCTGGGCGGTGAAGCGCCACCGCAAAAAGTACGGTTCCACGCACGAAGTACGAACTAGAACGTACTCGTCGCACGAGCGCGTACTTCTTGCGGGCCCAGCGCCCAGCGCCCGGCACCCGGCTTCGGGGGCCAGGCCCGGCCACGCGGCTCAGGCGGCGGCGACGCCCAAGCGTTCGCGGACCACGGCCGCCAGCGCGTGCGCGATCCGATCGGCATCCGGCTGCGACACCGCTTCGACCATGACCCGGACGAGCTGCTCAGTGCCGGAGGGACGCAGCAGCACTCGGCCGGAGTCGCCGAGCTCACGCTCGGCCGAAGCGACGGCCGACGCGATCACCTCGTCACCCTTGAGACCGTTGCGGTCGACGCCGCGAACGTTGAGCAAGATCTGCGGGTACACCGTCATGGCCGACGCCAACTCGGCGAGGCTCTTGCCCGTGCGGGCCATCTCCGAGACGAGGGTGAGCCCGGTGAGGACGCCGTCGCCCGTGGTGGCATAGCGCCGGAGGACGATGTGGCCCGACTGCTCGCCGCCGAGGTTGTAGCCGTGCTCGTTCATCTCCTCGAGGACGTAACGGTCACCGACCGCGGTCTCGAGCATCCGGATGCCATGTTTCTGCATGGCGCGTTTCAGACCCAGGTTGCTCATGACGGTGGCGACGAGGGTGTCTTCCACCAGCTCGCCGCGCTCTTTCAGCGAGAGAGCGAGGATCGCCATGATCTGGTCGCCGTCGACGATGTTGCCCTCGGCGTCAACAGCGAGGCACCGGTCGGCATCGCCGTCGTGCGCGATCCCGACGTCGGCGCCGTGTTCGAGGACAGCAGCGGCCAGGTTGTCGAGGTGGGTGGAACCGACGCCGTCGTTGATGTTGATCCCGTCAGGATCCGCACCGATCACCGTGACCTTCGCGCCCGCCAGCGCGAACGCCTCCGGCGAGACACCCGCGGCAGCGCCGTTAGCGCAATCGAGCACCACGTGGACGCCATCGAGACGGTGCGGCAATGCCCCCATGAGGTGGACGACGTAGCGGTCTTCCGCGTCGGCGAAGCGCCGGATCCGGCCGACGTCGCCGCCCACGGGCATGAGCCGCGGCGAATCCATGGTCGCCTCGATGCGGTCCTCGACCTCGTCGGGCAGCTTGGTGCCTCCGAACGCGAAGAACTTGATGCCGTTGTCGGGCGCCGGATTGTGCGACGCACTGATCATGACGCCGAAGTCGGCCTTGGAGTCGTCGACAAGGAAGGCCAGGGCCGGCGTCGGAATGACGCCGGCATCGAGCACGTCGACACCGGACGAGGCGAGACCAGCGGCCACAGCGGAGGCGAGGAACTCCCCCGAGATGCGGGGGTCACGCGCGAGAACGGCGACGGGTCGCCGCCCCTCCGCGCGTCGGGCATCGGCATGATGCCCCTTCGTGAGAACGACCGCGCTCGCCTGGGCAAGACCCAGGGCGAGAGCGGCCGTCAACTCACGGTTGGCAAGGCCCCGAACACCGTCGGTTCCGAAGAGACGCGTCATCGCGAGACCTGCCAGGCGCTTAGCGCTTGGAGAACTGAGGAGCCTTACGAGCCTTCTTGAGACCGGCCTTCTTGCGCTCCTTGACGCGAGCGTCGCGGCTGAGGAAGCCCGCCTTCTTCAGCTCGGCGCGGTTGTTCTCTTCGTCGATCTCGTTCAGCGTGCGGCTGATGCCGAGGCGGAGAGCACCGGCCTGACCCGAGGGGCCACCACCGGAGATCTTCGCGACGACGTCATACGAGCCGAGGAGGTCGAGGACCTTGAACGGGTCGTTGATGAGCTGCTGGTGCAGCTTGTTGGGGAAGTACTCCTCGAGGGTACGACCGTTGACGGTGATGACACCGGTGCCGGGCGTGAGGCGCACGCGGGCGATTGCCTGCTTGCGCCGGCCGACGGCGCCGCCGCCGACAGTGAGGACGGGGCGAGGGGTGGACGCGACGACGGGAGCAGCGCTCTCGGTCGTGAAGCTCTCGGGGGTGGATTCGATGGAATCGGCGATGCTGGCCACTGTAAAAGTCCTTTAGGTCTTAGCGGGCGCTACTGGGCGACCTGGTCGAGGGTGTACGGCGTGGGCTTCTGTGCCGCGTGAGGGTGCTCAGGACCCGCGTACACCTTCAGCTTCTGGATCTGGGCGCGGCCCAGCGAGTTCTTCGGCAGCATGCCACGGATGGCCTTCTCGACGGCGCGCGTCGGGTGCTTCTCAAGCAGCTCGGAGTAGGTCTGAGCCGTGAGCCCGCCCGGGTAACCCGAGTGGCGGTAGGCCAGCTTCTTCTCGAGCTTGGCGCCGGTGAGGGCAACCTTCTCGGCGTTGACGATGATGACGAAGTCGCCCATGTCCATGTGGGGAGCGAAGGTCGCCTTGTGCTTGCCGCGGAGAAGCGCGGCGGCGTGGCTGGCGAGACGGCCGAGGATGACGTCGTTCGCGTCGATGATCAGCCACTCCGGCTTGACATCAGCCGGCTTGGGGGAGAAAGTGCGCGTCACAGTAGTGCTGCTTTCTGGTCGAGGTGAGAGGTTCGTGAATCCCGCTCCGTTGCCGTTCGATCTCGATGAGGCCGAACGAGTCAGGTGGAGGGCTCAACTTCGGGCGAAAGCGCGCAGTTGCGCAGACACCAAGGGGAAACGTTACAGGACGACGCGGTCGACGGCAAGCGCGGGCTCAGAGCGCCGCCCGGCGAGCCCGGGTGAGAGCCGCACGCGCCTCGAAGTGCTCCTCGCCCGGGTACGCGACTTCGAGCAGGGTGAGACCGTTGGCCTGCGCGACCTTGAACTGGCCGTCTCGGAGCCGGGCGTCACGGATCCTGGTCACATCGTCGATCGAGAGCCGACCTTCACCGACGGCCAGGGTCGCCCCGACGAGCGAACGCACCATGCTGTGGCAGAAGGCGTCGGCCCTGACCCGGGCCACCAGGATCCCGTCCGGGTCGCGTCGCCAGTGGAACCCCAGGAGGCTCCGCACCGTCGTCGCGCCGTCACGGGGTTTGCAGTAGGCGGCCCAGTCGTGCAGACCCAGAAGGGAGAGGGCGGCAGCGTTCATGAGGTCGAGATCGACGGTCGCCGGGAACCACATCGTGTCGTGACGCCTGATCGGATGGCGAGGACCGGACAGGTCGGAGACGCGGTACTCGTACTCGCGCCACAGCGCGGAGTAGCGCGCATCGAACGTGCCAGGCACCACCGACGCGTGGGTCACGAAGAGATCGTCGGCCGCACCGGCCAACCCGTTGATACGCCTGGCCAGCAACAGCGCCGGCGGGAAAGGCGGGTACTTCGTCTTATTGCGGTGCGGGCGCGCGAGCAAGCCGAACTGCGCTGGCGTCACGTCGAGGTGAGCGACCTGTCCGATCGCGTGGACGCCCGTGTCCGTGCGTCCCGCCACGACGAGTCGGGGGGCCGGATGATGCCGCCGGAACACGATGTCGAGGGCATCTTCGATCTCGCCCTGAACCGTCCGGAGCCCCGGCTGTTTGCTCCAGCCATTGAACGCGGTGCCGTCGTAAGAGACGTCCAGGCGGATCCGCGTCGCCCCGGTCGTCTCCTCGTGCACTTCGCCCAACACGGAAACCAAGTCTACGAGGCCGAGTGGCGGGCGGTCCGCGGCAACGGTCCCTCCGCAAAATGAAGGAGATCCCGACCCGACGAGGCAGACGGCGGCCGGAGTAGGGCGCGAAGGCACGATTCTCCTTCGTTTTGATCGGGCACAGCGGGCAGCATAACGAAAGGCCCGCCCCCGGGACAGGGGGCGGGCCTTTCGGCTGTGGTGCGGACTACTTCTTGTCGGCCTCGGGCGCGTCTTCCGGCGTCTCGGTCGTCGCCTCGATGATCGTCTCGTCCGAAGCCGTCAGGTCTTCGGCCGACTCCGACTCGAGCTCGGCGGTCGTCTCGGGCGTCTCGTCGGTGTCGACGGGAGCCTCGGTCGTCGCCTCGATGATCGCCTCGTCGGAGGTGGTCAGCTCGTCTGCCGACTCTTCGAGAAGGGCCTCGGTCGTGGCGGGGACGTCAGCAAGTTTCGCCGCCGATGAACGCTTCGAGGAGCTCTTGGCCGAGCCCTTCGTCTTCGGGGTCACGGGCTCGAGAACGAGCTCGATCTGCACCATGGAGGCATTGTCACCCTTGCGGAAGCCGAGCTTCGTGATGCGGGTATAGCCGCCCTCACGGAGTTCGAGCAGGGGCGCCACCTCGGAGAACAGGATGTGGGTGCTCTCCTTGTTGCGGAGAATAGCCTGCACACGACGACGCGAATGCAGGTCACCGCGCTTCGCGAACGTGACGAGGCGCTCGGCGACGGGGCGAAGGCGCTTGGCCTTCGTCTCGGTCGTCTTGATGCTCTTGTGCGTGAACAGCTGGCCGGCCAGGTTGGCGAGGAGAAGGCGCTCGTGCGCCGGTCCGCCTCCGAGGCGGGGACCCTTGGTGGGCTTGGGCATTGTCGTTTCCTAAATATGTGTAAGAGGGAAGGGCGGACGCGCAGGAGACCTAGTTGGTCTCCTCCTCGTCGTAGCCGCTGTAGAAGTGGGCGCCGTCGAAACCGGGAACCGTGTCTTTCAGCGAAAGGCCGAGCTCGACGAGCTTGTCCTTCACCTCATCGACCGACTTCTGACCGAAGTTGCGGATGTTCATCAGCTGCGTCTCGGAAAGGGCGACGAGCTCGGAGACGGTGTTGATGCCCTCGCGCTTGAGGCAGTTGTAGCTGCGCACCGAGAGGTCGAGGTCTTCGATCGGGGTCTGCAGCTCGCTGGAGAGGACGGCGTCAACCGGCGCGGGGCCGATCTCGATGCCCTCGGCCGCGTTGTTGAGCTCGCGGGCCAGACCGAACAGCTCGGTCAGTGTGCGACCGGCCGACGCGATTGCGTCACGGGGCGTGATCGCCGGCTTCGTCTCGACGTCAACGACCAGGCGGTCGAAGTCGGTGCGCTCACCGGCACGAGTCGCCTCGACGCGGTAGGTCACCTTGAGCACGGGCGAGTAGATCGAGTCGATCGGGATCTGCCCGGCCTCGGAGAACTCCGAGCGGTTCTGCACGGCCGAGACGTAGCCACGGCCACGCTCGATCGTCAGCTCAAGCTCGAACTTGGCCTTGTCGTTGAGCGTCTCGATGACGAGCTCGGGGTTGTGGACCTCGACACCGGCAGGAACTGAGATGTCGGCGGCGGTCACCTGACCGGCACCCTGCTTGCGCAGGTAGGCGGTGATCGGCTCGTCGTGCTCGCTCGAGACGACGAGGCTCTTGATGTTCAGGATGACCTCGGTGACATCTTCCTTGACACCGGGAACGGTCGTGAACTCGTGGAGCACACCATCGATCCGGATGCTGGTGACAGCGGCTCCGGGGATCGAGGAAAGAAGGGTGCGGCGCATCGAGTTGCCGAGCGTGTAGCCGAAGCCTGGCTCGAGGGGTTCGATCACGAAGCGCGAGCGGAACTCCGAGATGTTCTCCTCGGTGAGGGTGGGGCGCTGTGCAATGAGCACTGTGGATTCCTTTCGGCGAAGAGTCCGCTATATGACTCTTGGCGGTACGACTGGTGGCTGCAGTCGGTCTATTGAGTTGTACTGACCGGGATCCTGAAGGGTGAAACCTCAGGACCCCGAAAGCTTCGTGAACGCGGTGAACGCCACGACCCCGGAACCCTTGCTGGGCTCCGGGGAAACGCGGCGATGACGGTCGTTAGACGCGACGGCGCTTCGGCGGGCGGCACCCGTTGTGCGCCTGCGGGGTGACGTCGTTGATCGAACCCACCTCGAGGCCGGCGGCCTGAAGCGAGCGGATCGCAGTCTCGCGACCGGAACCCGGGCCCTTGACGAACACGTCGACCTTCTTGACGCCGTGCTCCTGCGCCTGACGCGCAGCCGACTCGGCGGCGAGCTGCGCCGCGAACGGGGTCGACTTGCGCGAACCCTTGAAGCCGACGGCGCCGGACGAAGCCCAGCTCAGCACGGCGCCCGAGGGGTCGGTGATCGAAACGATGGTGTTGTTGAACGTCGACTTGATGTGAGCCTGGCCCACGGCGACGTTCTTCTTCTCTTTGCGGCGGGGCTTGCGCGCGGCCGTCTTCGGTGCTGCCATTTTTTCTCCTACAACCTAATCGCCTGGCGGAAGCCCGGCTTATCGAGCCTTCTTCTTGCCGGCGACCGTGCGCTTCGGGCCCTTGCGGGTGCGAGCGTTGGTCTTGGTGCGCTGGCCGCGGACGGGCAGGCCACGGCGGTGGCGGATGCCCTCGTAGCTACCGATCTCCACCTTGCGGCGAATGTCGGCGGCGACCTCGCGGCGGAGGTCACCCTCTACCTTGTAGTTGCCCTCGATGTAGTCGCGGAGCAGGACGAGCTGGTCGTCGCTCAGGTCTTTGACGCGGATGTTGCCGTCGATCGAGGTGTCGGCAAGAGTCTTGAGCGCGCGCGTGCGGCCGACTCCGTAGATGTAGGTCAGTGCGACTTCCACGCGCTTGTCGCGCGGGATGTCAACGCCTGCTAGACGTGCCATTGTGGCTTCTCCTTGAGAGATGGTGGAGGTGTGTCACAGCACCGGTGCCCGGGCCTCCGCCCGGGGTGTCCTCCACAGTTCGTGTGACCACGACGTGGATTCTGGTGCTGCTCGGTTGTGTTGCTGGTGACCGTATTGCTGTTAAACCTGCTGCGTTCAGCCCTGGCGCTGCTTGTGGCGCGGGTTGCTGTTGCAGATGACCATGACGCGGCCATTCCGGCGAATCACTTTGCAGTGCTCGCAGATGGGCTTGACGCTGGGCTTGACCTTCATGTTGTTTCCTTTTGACTCGCTGGCCTCGTGCCCGACGGGTGCGTCGGGCCGTTCCTTTCCAGCACTGCCTCTTCTTAGGGACGACCTACTTGTAGCGGTAGACGATCCGGCCGCGGGTCAAGTCGTAGGGGCTGAGTTCGACGATCACCCGGTCTTCGGGGAGGATGCGGATGTAGTGCTGACGCATCTTTCCGGAGATGTGTGCGAGAACTTTGTGTCCGTTGCTGAGCTCGACGCGAAACATCGCGTTGGGCAGAGCTTCGACCACTGCTCCTTCGATTTCGATGACACCGTCTTTTTTGGCCATAGCCTCACTGTCGCTAAGAATTGAATGTGCTGGTCGTGCGGGGATCGGCATCTCTCGAACGGGCGACGTGAAGGAACCCGCTCAGAAAGGCATGCAAAAATGCAGGCCGGAGACACCAAAGATCAAGCTTATGTGATTGCGCTACAGTTTGCCAACCCGGCAGGTCAACCCGACACGCCGTTCTCGACTTCTCGACTTTTCGAGCGACTCCGTCACGAAAGGGAGCCCTGTGCCCGGACAACGATCCAGCCGTAGAACCGCTAAGGAGCAAGGTATCGCCCGGCACGGCCGCCTGCGTCGCCCCAGCCCGGTGAAGTTCATTGCGCTCGTGGTCGCCGTGCTTGTCGGAGCTACCGCAGTCAGCGGCGCGTCGCTCGCCGCGATCGCCGCCGTATCGTTGAAATCCCAGATCAAGACCGTTTCTATCGGCGCGAAAGACGACAAGATCGCCCAGAACACCTCCATCGGAGCGATCAAGGGCGGCGCGAACATCCTGCTGGTCGGAAGCGACACCCGGGCGGGCCAGACGCAGGTGTCTGCGGGGGTCGCCGATGGCAGCCGAAATGACGTCACGATCCTGATTCATATCTCAGCGGACCACAAGCAGATGACCGCCGTCAGCTTTCCGCGTGACCTGATGGTCGACATCCCCGCCTGCACCGGAACGGACGGTGCGACGTACCCTGCAGAGACTTACCAGCAATTTAACACGACACTCGGAGAAGGGCTCGGCTGCAGCGTTGCGACCGTGGAATCGATGACAGGCCTGACGATTCCCTATGCGGCCGAGATCACGTTCGACGGCGTCATCGAAATGTCGAACGCGATCGGTGGTGTCAGCGTCTGTATCGCCCAACCCATCAACGACACCGATTCCGGCCTCGTCCTCTCCGCGGGCACTCACACCCTCGAGGGACTCCAGGCACTCGAGTTCCTCCGCACACGCCACGGTGTCGGTGACGGAAGCGACCTCGCCCGGATCAGCTCGCAGCAGGTCTTCCTCTCGTCGATGATGCGCAAGATCGTTTCGAGCGGCACCCTCGGAAATCCGCTCCAGCTGTACGGACTCGCCTCGGCCGCTGTCAAGAACATGACCCTCTCGCAGAGCCTGTCGTCGACCGACACCATGATCGAGCTGGGGCTGGCGTTGAAGAACATCAACCTCGCCAACGTCGTGTTCGTCCAGTACCCGACTGCGACGGATCCCCAGAACGTCAACCGTGTCATCCCGGACAGCGCCGATGCGACCATCCTCAACACCGACCTGCAACAGGATCTGAAGTTCACCCTGGGTGCCAACAGCACCGGGCGGGCGTCCGAAGTCAGCGGGTCGTCCACCTCCGGGTCGACGGGCACGGCGACTACCACCCCTTCGACCGGTACCGCGACGGCGACGGCGACGCCGACCGCTACGTCAGGAACCTCGACGCTGCCCTCGACGATCACGGGACAGTCCGCCAACGAGCAGACCTGCTCGGTCGGTAACGGCTGACGCGTCGTCGGCCCGCCCGGGCCTCGCCTCCGTAACTCCACAACACGCCGCTCACTTCTATTCGTGAGCGGCGTGTTGTGGAGTTTTGCGCGCTGGTCCGCGCATCGCCACCACCCAGCGCCACGGCTCAACTCCACAAATGGCCACCACACGCAAACATGAGTGGCGTGTTGTGGAGTCCTGCAGACTCCGCCGCAAGCCGACGTCCCCTCGCCCCGTGACACGACGGCTCAACTCCACAAATGGCCACCACACGCAAACATGAGTGGCGTGTTGTGGAGTCCTGCGGGGCGGGCACACACGAGCGCTCGCAGCCGCGCGCGCGGCCGGGCCCAGCTAGAGAAGCGGGACGGGGCGGACGCCCAAGGGCGCTAGGCCCGCCGCGCCGCCATCGACAGCGGTCAGCACCCAGATGCCGCCCGCATGGACGGCGACGGAGTGCTCCCAGTGCGAGGCGTCCGACGAGTCGACCGTGGTGACCGTCCAGTCGTCGTCCTGCGTGAAGGTGTCGATCCCCCCGGCGGTCACCATCGGCTCGATAGCGACCACGAGACCGGGACGGACTGCGGGCCCGCTGCCGCGCACCCGGTAGTTGAAGACGGGCGGATCTTCGTGCATTGAGCGACCGATGCCGTGTCCGACGTAGTCCTCGAGAATTCCGTACGACCCCTGCGTCTCGATGAAGTCCTCGATGGCTTCACCGACCTGGTTGAGGTGCTTCGCCGTGGCCAGGGCGGCGATCCCGTGCCAGAGCGACTGCTCGGTGACCTGATTGAGTTTCCTGCGAATTTCCGCGACCTCAGGATCCTGATGGTCACCCACCACAAACGTCCGCGCGCTGTCGCCGTTCCAGCCTTCGAACTGCGCTCCCGAGTCGATGGAGACGATGTCGCCCTCCGCCACCACCCGGTCACCCGGGATCCCGTGAACCACGTCGGAGTTGACCGAGGCACAGATCGTGTGCCGGTAGCCCGGCACGAGCATGAAGTTGGGCTCGCCGCCACCGTCGCGGATGGTCTTCTCGGCGATCGCGTCGAGCTCACCGGTCGTGACTCCGGGCCGGATGTCGGCCGCGACCGCGTCCAGCGACGCCGCGGTCAGGAGACCCGGCTGCACCATCCTGCGCAGTTCGTCGGGCGTCTTGTAGATGCCCGGTTTGCGGAACGCCACGGATGCCCCGGTCAGGCCACGGCGGTCGGCCGGATGCCCCGCGACGACAGGGCGCCGTCGATGCGGGCAGCGACATCGTCGACGCTGCCGAGACCATTGACCTCGAGCACGAGACCCCGTTCGGCGTAGGCGGCGATTAGCGGGCCGGTCTCGCGCAGGTAGACGTCTTGACGGTGCCGGATGGCCTCTTCGGTGTCGTCGCTGCGACCCTGCTCGAGGGCACGCTTGCGCAGACGAGCGACGATCTCATCGCGGTCGGCCACAAGCTGGACGACAGCGCTCAGTTCCTCACCGCGGCTCGCCAGGAGCTCGTCGAGGAAGTGCACCTGATCGGCCGTGCGAGGGTAACCGTCGAGCAGGAAGCCGTCGACGGCGTCGGGCTGAGCCAGGCGGTCGGCGATCAGCTCATTCGTGAGCGAGTCAGGTACGTAGTCGCCGGCGTCGAGAATGGCCTTGACCTGCAGACCGAGCTCGGTTTCGTCCTTCACGTTAGCCCGGAAGATGTCGCCGGTCGAGATGGCCGGGATCGCGAGGTTCTCGGCGACACGGCCGGCCTGCGTGCCCTTGCCCGCACCGGGAGGGCCGACGATGAGAAGACGAGGCGCGAGGGAAGCCGCCACGTCGCTCATCGAAGCAAGCCCTCGTAGTGGCGCTGCTGCAGCTGGGAGTCAACCTGCTTCACGGTCTCGAGGCCGACACCGACGATGATCAGAATGCTCGCGCCGCCGAAGGGGAAGTTCTGGTTCGCGCCGACGGTGGCGAGCGCGATCAGCGGGATCAGAGCGACCAGGCCCAGGTACAGCGAACCCGGAAGAGTGACTCGGGTCAGAACGTAGTCGAGGTAGTCCGCTGTGGGGCGACCCGCCCGGATCCCGGGAATGAACCCGCCGTACTTCTTCATGTTGTCGGCGACTTCTTCGGGGTTGAAGGTGATCGCCACGTAGAAGTAGGTGAAGCCGATGATCAGGAGGAAATACAGCACCATGTAGAACGGCTTGTCGCCGGACGTGAGGTTCGCCTGCACCCAGCTGACCCAGGCCGCAGGTGCCGAGCCGTCGGAGGGAGTGTTGAACTGCGCGACAAGGGCGGGCAGATACAGCAGCGAGGACGCGAAGATGACGGGAACGACGCCGGCCATGTTGACCTTGATCGGGATGTAGGTGTTGTTGCCGCCGTAGGTTCGGCGGCCGACCATTCGTTTCGCGTATTGCACAGGTATGCGGCGCTGCGATTGTTCGACGTAGACCACGAGACCCATGATCACGATCCCCACCAGGATCACCATCAGGAAGATCTCGAAGCTCTTGGCCTGCTCGATGGCCCAGAGGGCGGTCGGGAACTTGGCGGCGATCGAGGTGAAGATGAGGAGCGACATGCCGTTGCCGATGCCGCGCTCGGTAATGAGCTCGCCCATCCACATGATGAGGCCGGTGCCGGCGGTCATGGTGATGACCATGAGCAGAATCGCGTACCACGCGTTGTTCGAGATGAGCGAGGAGCAGGCGGAGACGCTCGACGAGCCGAACAGGGCGCCGGAGCGAGCGACCGTGATCAGGGTGGTGGACTGCAGGATGCCCAGCGCGATGGTGAGGTAGCGCGTGTACTGCGTG
>JAODMX010000003.1 GCA_025464735.1 Frondihabitans sp.
CACGCTCACGGCCTCCGTGCAGGGCTCCGATCGCCTGCCGTACGAGTGCTCCGTCGTCGTCGCCCCGTCGCGCGGTGACTACGTCCGACCGACTCGAAGTCGGTGCAGCTGTCCGGTCGCCGAAGACTGCAAGCACGTCGCCGCCGCCCTGATTCAGAGCAATGCCGTCGTAGTGAAGCGGCAGGCCCCGCGCGGCGACGGCACGGGTGCAGCCGAAGAACGACAGAGCCGCGAGACGGATTGGAAGGCGCAGTTCACCGGTCTGACCGGGTCCCCGGAAGCACGGGCAATCGCTACGAAGATGGGCCTCCAGTTCGAACTTCGCCAGGAGCTGCGCGCATCACGCGGCCGCTGGGATCCTCCGAAGTCCCGTGCCGCGACCAGCGCCTCCGCAGGCGCCAGGCATCGGCTGGCGGTCCGCCCCGTCCTGCTCAGCGATTCGAAGAATTGGATCCGGGGCAACCTGACCTGGAGCTCCCTCCCCTACCAGCTGAACCGGCTCGACCTCGGCGCAGAACAGCATCGCTGGTTCGGTCAGTTCGCGGCCCTGCATCGCTCGGCGCGAGACAGCTTCGACGCGGGCGAGACCGGATGGCTCCTGCTGGACACCTTCGGCAGTCCGCTGCTCTGGCCGTTGCTGACCGAAGCAGCGCGGCTGGGCATCTCGTTCGTGACCGGAAAGAAGGAGACGAACGTGACCGTCGCCGACGAGGCCCGGATCATGCTCGACGTCGAACGGGCTGCCGACGGCGGTCTCACCGTTGCCGGGGGTGCAACCATCGACGGTACGGCGCACGGGCGTGACGCTCTCGGAATCATCGGCGACCACGGCGTGTACGCCTGGAAATTCGATCCCCAGCCGCACTTCGTGCTGGCCCCGACTGCCACGGTCGTCGGCGACGATCAGCGGCGCTTCGTCACCGGAGACCCGATCGTCGTTCCCGCTTCAGACGCCGAGGTTTTTCTCCGCGACTTCTACCCGAAGCTGCACGACCTCGTCGACGTGGTGAGCGGGGACAACTCGGTGAGCTTTCCGGAGATCCTGCCACCCCGACTGGTCGTCACTGCGACGTTCAAGCCCGGGGATCGCCTCGATCTGTTCTGGCACTGGGACACCGCCGGAGGTTCGGAGTCGCTCGACGCGCGCGAGGCTCCGACGGGTCTCGAGTCCATCCTTGGCGGGCCACCTGCGGAGCGCACCCTCCGCGGCGCGGTGGCCGCCGAATTCTCCGAGAAAACTCTTGCCGCCCTGCAGCGCCATCCCGGTGTCCGGGTGGACGTCGTCGGCGATCGCCCCGACTACCGAGAGCTGAACGAAGCACCGCACCTGACCCTGACGACGGTGGAGACCGACCAGCGGGACTGGTTCGATCTCGGCGTTCTCGTCACCGTCGAGGGGCGAACCATTCCGTTCGGTCCGCTCTTCACGGCGCTGTCGAAGAAACAGGCGAAGCTGCTTCTGGTCGATCGCACCTATCTGTCGCTGAAACACCCCGCCTTCGACGAGCTGCGCCGACTGATCGAGGAAGCCGAGTCCCTTGACGAGTGGGAGGCCGGGCTGCGCATCAATCGGTACCAGGCGAGCCTCTGGAAAGAACTCGAGGAACTCGCCGACGAGACGATCCAGGCTGATGCCTGGCGGCAGACGGTGGGCGGCCTGCTCGATCTCGACGAGGTCGATGAGACTCCCGTGCCCGCTGGCATCGAGGCGACCCTTCGCCCCTACCAGGCGGAGGGGTTCAGCTGGCTGGCGTTCCTGTACCACCACGGTCTCGGCGGAGTGCTCGCCGACGACATGGGGCTGGGCAAGACCGTGCAGACCCTCGCTCTCGTCGCGCACGTGGTCTCGACCCGTGACGACAACGGTCCTCATCCCTTCCTTGTCGTTGCCCCCACGTCGGTTGTCTCGAACTGGGTCGCCGAGGCCGAGCGCTTCACGCCGGGTCTTGTGGTGCGTGCCATCACCGAGACGGAAGCGAAGAGCCGCGACGCGCTGCGCGAGGTTGCGCGGTCGGCCGACATCGTGGTGACGTCGTACGCGCTGTTCCGGCTCGATTTCGCGGCGTACCAGGCGCAAGGCTGGGCGGGGCTGATCCTCGACGAGGCCCAGTTCGTGAAGAACCGCACCTCGAAGGCTCACCGGTGCGCCGTCGAACTGGACGCACCGTTCAAGCTCGCGATCACGGGCACGCCCCTGGAGAACAGTCTCACCGACCTGTGGGCACTCCTGCGGATCGTCGCACCCGGCCTGCTCTCCACCGGCCTGCACTTCAGCGAGGAGTACGTCAAGCCCATTGCCTCGGGAGAGCGCCCGGATCTGCTGGCGAAATTGCGACGCCGGATCCGGCCGCTGATGATGCGGCGTACGAAAGAGCTCGTCGCCTCCGATCTACCCGCGAAGCAGGAGCAGGTGCTGCGAGTCGACCTGACCCCGGCGCACCGCGAGCTCTACGACCTCTTCCTCCAGCGGGAGCGGCAGAAGCTCCTCGGCCTCGTCGACGATCTCGATCGCAACCGATTCATCGTGTTCCGCTCGCTGACGCTGCTTCGGCTGCTCGCGCTCGACCCAGCTCTTGTCGACGAGCAGTACGAGGGGGTCGGCTCGTCGAAGCTCGACGTGTTGCTGGACGAACTTGACGACGTCGTGGCGGGAGGCCACCGAGCCCTCGTCTTCAGTCAGTTCACGTCCTACCTCTCGATCGTCGCCGCTCGGCTCACCGAGCGAGGTATCGACCACGAGTACCTCGACGGCTCGACGCGGCGCCGGCCCGAAGTGATCGACCGTTTCCGGGAGGGCACCGCGCCCGTCTTCCTGATCAGCCTCAAGGCCGGTGGTTTCGGGCTGAACCTCACCGAGGCGGGCTACGTCTTCCTCCTCGACCCGTGGTGGAATCCCGCGACCGAGTCGCAGGCGATCGACCGGACGCACCGCATCGGCCAGACCGCGAACGTCATGGTGTACCGGCTCATCGCGACTGACACCATCGAGGAGAAGGTCATGAAGCTCCAAGCGCAGAAGGCGCAACTCTTCGATGCCGTGATGGTCGACGAGCAAGCGGCGTTCGGAACAGGCCTGACGGCCGACGACATCCGTGGTCTTCTCGACGACTGACGTGGTCGAGCTGCACCGGTCGACTCGTCCTCGAAGCGAGCTCACGGCTGAGGATCGGCTGGATGCTTACCGAACGCACAGGGCGCGCCCCTGTGAACAGCTGCTCTGCGGTGGTTGGATGAGCACGTGACTCAATGGAGCGGTGGTCTTCCCCCGGCCGCGCACGAACGGCTAGAACGGCAGCGGGCAAGTAAGACCGCCGGCTCGCTCTTCTCGGCGCCAGCGGCGGCGGCGGCACGAAGCGCCGGGCTCGACCCGGTCGGTGAAGTGTTCGGCTGTCTCGTGATGAACCTTGGCTGGACCGGCGGCACCTGCGGCTACTGGGGCGGGGGCGGCATCGGTGGTTTCGGCGGTGGCGGTCTCTTCGGCGGCAGCCAGCAGGGCGGTGGTTTCGGCGGCGGGCCGGCGACCTTCGGCGGCGGTTTCGGCGGCATGGGCGGCTGGGTCTCCCCCGTCACAACCTCCGGCGGCCCGGGAGGTGCGCAGTCCGGCTTCGGTCCGTACGTGAAGGCTTTCGAGGCGGCGTTCCACGGGGCGGTCGCTCGCATGCTCGCCGAAGCGCAGGCGCTCGGCGCCGAAGGCGTTGTCGGCGTCCAGCTGAGCCGCTCCCTCATCGACGGCCGTGCCTGGGAGTTCACCGCGACCGGCACGGCGGTTCGGACCATCGACACGTCCCTCATCGGACGCCCGGCGAACGCCGGCGACGTCTGGTGTGCCAACCTCACCGCCGAAGACTGCACGGCCGCGATCCTCTCCGGCCTCGTGCCGCGCGGGATCACCCTCGGCATTTCGGTCGCCACCAAACACGAGGACTACCAGTTGAAGCAGCAGCGCTCGACCTGGTCGGGCAACACCGAAGTGACGGGTCTGACCACTCTGCTGCAGGAGGCTCGGCGCGACGCCCGCGCACAGCTGACCGCGCACGCTTCGCGACTCGGGGGAACCGACCTCGCGATCTCTCAGAGCTGGATCAACGAGTTCGACACCCCGTGCGGCCAAGAGGTCGATGTGCACGCCGAGGCCGTATTCATCGGCACCGTGCTGGCACCGGGGCCCATGTCGGACTTCCGCACGAAGAACCGACCTGGAACCGCCAAGATCCTCACCGTCATCCCCCTGACCGACCCGCCGCAGCGTCGGTCTCGCTGAGCCCGCACGATCGACGTCCACCCGACCACCGAAGGAACATTCGCATGACTGACTCCCCCACCGGCCCCGATCTTTCGCAGGTCTCGCTTCCGGCCGACGCGCGAGCCCGACTCAAAGACCAGCGCGAGCGGAAGCTGTTCACCTCCGACCTCAGCGTCAACGAGTTCCTGCTCGTGCGGCAGGCCGGGTTCCACCCGGTCGGTCTCGTCCTCGGATCCAGCGTCTATCACGTCGGGATCCAGATGGGCAAGTGGTCGAAGAACATGGAGCTGGACAAGCTCAGCCAGGCGATGTACCACGCCCGAGAGCTCGCGATGACCCGCATGGAGGCCGAAGCCGACGCGCTCGGTGCCGACGGGATCGTCGGGGTCCGGCTCGAGATCGAGTTCAAGGAGTACGGCAACGACCTCGCCGAGTTCATTGCGATCGGTACGGCCGTCGTCGCCGAAGAGCCACCGGCCACGGGCAAGTGGCGCAACAACAAGAGTCTGCCGTTCACGTCCGACCTCTCCGGACAAGATTTCTGGACTCTCATCCAGGCCGGCTACGCGCCGCAGGGCCTCGTCATGGGC
>JAODMX010000491.1 GCA_025464735.1 Frondihabitans sp.
TGTAGCTGCCGCCGTCGGAGTGCACCAGCAGGCTGCCGTCGCTCTTGACCATCAGGAGGCGCGTGGCCAGCGGGAGGTGGGCGGAGAGGCGGCCGGCGTAATCAACGGAACACCGGGCAATGACAAGACGCACCCACTGAGCCTAGGACACCGAACGCGCGCGCTCCCTCGCGGCACCCGAGGCGAAGCCGGCGATCACGATGAGGACCAGCACCGACACCAGGGCGTGGAGCAGCCCGAAGTGCTGCCCCAGAAAGCCGATCAGGGGCGGCAGGCCGAGGAAGGCGAGGTAGCCGATCGTCGCCACCGCACTGACCCGCGCGGCGGCGTTGCGGGAATCGTCGGCCGCGGCCGACAGCCCGACGGGGAAGCCGAGTGCGGCTCCGAATCCCCAGAACACGACGCCGATGATCGCGAGCCAGACCACCGGCGACAGGATTACGAGCAGGAGGCCCACGATCGCGGAGATCGCGGAGAGGCGGAGCATGAGAACGCGTCCGAATCGGTCGATCAGGGGCGACCCCGCGATCCGAGCGACCGTGATGGCGGTCACGAAGATGAAGAAGATCGCGGTACCGGTGGCGTTGTCGACGTGGTGTCCGTCGACCATCGCCAGCGCCAGCCAGTCGTTCGCCGAGCCCTCCGCGGCGGCCATGCCGAGCACGATGAGCCCGATCAGGATGGTGCCGGGCATCGCCCAGATGGCGAGGCGACTCCGCCACGAGTCGGAGTGCTCGGTGTCGGTCGCCGTGACCGCGGCGTGGCCGAGACTCTCCGACTGAAAGCGCGGCACGAAGACGAGAGCCCCGGTGGCGATGACGACGGCCAGGATCGGGAGTTCGACGGCGACGGGCATGTTGATCACCTCGGCGCCGGCGCTGACGATCGCGCCGGTCATCGTGCCGATGCTGAACGAGGCGTGGAACATCGGAAGGATCGTGTGGCCGAGAACGCGCTCGCAGGCGGCCCCCGAGACATTCATGGCGACGTCGAGGGTGCCGAATCCGAGCCCGAAGACTGCCATCCCGGCGAGGATCGCCCAGAATCCGCCGCCGAGACTGGAGCTCACCGAGGCGAAGACCAGCCCGAAGAGAGCGACCAGGATCCCGAGGAGGGTCGTACGTCGTGCCCCGATCGCGGCGATGGCGTGGCTCGACATGGTGATGCCGACGATCGATCCGACACTGATTCCACCCGCCAGGAACCCCATCTCGAGCGTCGACGCGTGCAGGAGGTCGCGGATCGAGGGAACGCGGCCGAGCCAGCTCGACATGCCGAGGCCGGCGAGGGCGAAGATGACGAAGATCGCGTTGCGCCAGCGGACCAGGTCGCGCCTGCTCAGGCCGCCGTCGTTCGTGCGGGTGTCAAGGGGGGAGGAGGTCGCCATTGGTCTTCTTCGTGCGGTGGGGAGGCCGGCGGTGCCGGAGGGCCGAGAAATCGAATCGATTCGACTACACTACCAAACCATGGTCCCAGTCGACGATCGGCCCACGAATCGGGCGACCCTCGCGGCCGTCGCGAAGCACGCGGGAGTGTCGGCGTCGACGGCCTCGCTGGCCTTCAACAACTCCGGCCCTGTGTCGAGCGCGACGCGTGCGCGTGTTCTCGCCTCCGCCACCGTCCTCGGTTACGCGGGGCCGGATCCTCGGGCCAGATCGCTTCGCCGCGGGCGCTCTGGCATCGTCGGCGCCGTGCTCGAGGACACGCTTCGCGATGCGTTCCGCGACCCGATGAACCTCCTCATGCTCGACGGGATCGCCGACGTGGTCGGCCCGGCCGGCAACTCCCTCCTCCTGCTCACCGAGACCAGCGACAGCGGCTCGAGTCTCGTCGACGCCCCGGTCGACGCGGTCGTGCTCTTCGGCTGCAGCACGCGCGTCGACGAGGCGGTCAACGTGGTTCTCCGGCGCAGGATCCCGGTGGTCTCCATTGAGGGGCGCCCCCTGGAAGGCGTTCTCGACGTCGGTCTCGACAACCGCTCCGCGACGGCGTTCCTCGCTCGGCACCTCCACAATCTCGGCCATGGTGACGTCGCGCTCGTCACCCTCGAACTCGACCGAGCCCGAACGGTAGGGCCGCTGTCACCCGAGCTCGTGGACGGAGCGACATCCTTCACCGCGCAGGAGCGCGTTCGGGGAGCGCAAGAGGTCTACCCGGCGATCGGAGGCCGCTCGACCCTCGGCAGCTCGATCGAGCAGGGGCTCCTCGCGGGCCGGGCCCTGCTCTCGGATCCTGCGACCCGGCCGACCGCGATCCTGGCCCAGAGCGATCTGCTCGCCGTCGGTGTCATCCGTGCCGCTCGAGAACTCGGACTCGACGTTCCGCGCGACCTCAGCGTCGTCGGTTTCGACGGGTCGCGCATCGACGACCCCGTGGCCGACGGCCTGACGACGATGGTGCAACCCGCGCTCGACAAGGGCCGGGCCGCCGGCCGAGGGGTGCTGGCCCTGCTGGCCGGTGAACGCCCGGATCCGGTGACCTTCACCAGCACCTTTCGGCGAGGGACGACGACCGCCGCACCTCGGGCGTGACCGCTCGGGCGTGACCGCTCAGGCCGCGCCGGTCACGATCCAGCGCGAGCCGAAGGCCCGCAGCCCCAGGGTCACAGCGCGGGCGCCGATGTAGCCGAGGCCGAACGCGAACCAGAGCGCGACCGCTGCCCCGCGACCGTGCGCCGTCAGCGAGAGCGCGAGCAGAGGGAGGTAGACGGCCACGTTGATCAGGCCGGTCAGCGCCAGATAGCGCGCGTCGCCGGCTCCCAGCAGCACGCCGTCGAGGACGAAGACGAAGCTGGCCACCGGGATCCCCAGGGCCATCGTCAAGAGGAGCGGCTGAACCAGCGCCCGCACTCCCGGGTCGGAGGTGAAGACGGGGGCGATCACACCCGATGCTGCGGCAAGCAGGATCCCGAGCGCCGCGCCGCCCAGGACCCCCCAGATCAGGAGCCGCCTCGTCACGTCGCGGACCCGGGTCGCGTCTCCGGCGCCGAGAGCGTGCCCCACCATCGCCTGCCCCGCGATCGCCAGTGCGTCAAGGGCGAACGCGAGCGTGGAGAACAGCGTGAGCGCGATCTGCACCCCCGCGAGCCCGGTGACGCCGAGCGTCGCAGCGGCCGACACTGTCGCCAGCATCGCCCCGCGCAGGCAGGCGTTGCGGATCAGCAGCCAGGCGCCGGAGGAGGCGGTCCGCCCCACCCCGGCGAGGCCGGGCCGGAGTGCGGCGCCCGCCTGCCGAGCGGCCCGCACCGCGATGACCACGTACACCGCGGCCATGCCCCACTGGGCGACCACCGTGCCCGCTGCGGATCCTGCGATTCCCCAGCCGAAGCCGTAGATGAAGAGCGCGTTCAGGCCGGCGTTGGTGGCGAACCCGACGGTCGCGACCACGAGTGGGGTGCGGGTGTCCTGGAGCCCGCGCAGGAGCCCGGTGGCGGCGATCACGAGAAGCATCGCGGGCAACCCGAACACCGAGATGGTGAGGTAGGTGATCGCGGCGCTCGCGGCGGCGGGTGACGTGTCGAACGCGTGCACGAGAGGGCGAGCGGTCACGAGACCCGTGACGAGGAGCACCACCCCGACGAGGAGCGCGAACCAGAGGCCGTCGATCCCGGCGCGCAGGGCTCCCTGTCGATCTCCGGCACCGAGCATCCTGGCGACGGCCGGCGTCGTGGCGTAGGCGAGGAAGATCAGCAGGCCCAGCGCCGTCTGGAGGATGACGCTCGCGATTCCGAGACCCGCCAGTGGGGCTGCGCCGAGGTGGCCGACGAGCGCCGTGTCGGTGAGAAGGAACAGCGGTTCGGCGATCAGCGCCCCGAGGGCCGGGACCGCGAGTCGGGCGATCTCGCGGTCGAGGGTGCGCGCGCTCAGGGGGTTCCTGACAGTCGCATGCCCCAAATCTAGCGAAGGGCCCGCCGCGCCTAGGCTTGGGTCATGACAGACGTTTCCGGAATCATCACCTCCGACCTCGACCCCGCGATCCGCCCGCAGGACGACCTCTTCCGTCACGTGAACGGATCCTGGATCGCCCGCACCGAGATCCCCGACGACAAGGCGCGCTGGGGGTCGTTCTATCTGCTGGCGGAGGCCGCCGAGAAGGCCGTGCGCGAGATCATCGATGAGTCGCAGAAGGCCGACGAGGGCACCGAAGCCCGCAAGGTGGGCGACCTGTTCGCCAGCTTCCTCGACGAGGAGCGGGTCGAGGCTCTGGGATCCGAGCCGATCCAGCCCCTGCTGAAGACCGTCGACGACGTCACGAGCGTGGCCGGGCTCCTCGAGACCGTCGGCCGCTTCGAGCTCCAGGGCGTCAGCGGCTTCCTGCAGCTCTTCGTCGACAACGACCCGGGCGACCCCGAGCGCTACATCGTGTTCGTCGAGCAGGCCGGGCTTGGGCTGCCGGACGAGTCGTACTACCGCGACGAGAAGTTCGAAGGCGTCCGCACCGCCTATCGGAGCCTCGTCGAGACGCTGCTCGGCCTCGCCGGGTTCGACGATGCCGCAGCGCGGGCCGCCCGCGTCGTCGAGCTCGAGACCGCCATCGCGTCGCACCACTGGGACAATGTCGCCACCCGCGAGAGCGAGAAGACCTACAACCTGCTGCCGTGGGCCGACGCTTCAGCGCTCGCCGAGGGTGTCGACCTGGCGGTCTGGCGTGACGCCGTCGGAGCACCGGCCGGAGTGTTCGACGAGCTCGTCGTGCGCCAGCCGTCGTTCGTGACGGGTCTCGCGACACTGCTGACCGAGGATCGCCTCGACGCCTGGCGCGACTGGCTCCGATTCCAGATCGTCCGCTCGTTCGCGGCCTACCTGTCGAGCGACTTCGTGAAGGCCAACTTCGAGTTCTACGGCAAGGCCCTCACCGGCACTCCTGTGCAGCGTGCCCGCTGGAAGCGCGGAGTCTCCCTGGTCGAAGGCGCCATGGGCGAGGCCGTCGGCAAGATCTATGTCGAGCGTCACTTCGCGTCCGAGGCCAAGGTGACCATGGATATCCTCGTGGCGAACCTCGTCGAGGCCTACCGCCAGAGCATCTCCGCGCTGACCTGGATGACCGACGACACCCGCACTCGTGCCCTCGAGAAACTCGAGAAATTCACGCCGAAGATCGGGTACCCATCGAAATGGCGCGACTACTCGAAGCTGTCGATCGACGCCGCTGACCTGGTCGGCAACATTCGTGCCACGGCGGTCTTCGGCTTCGACCGCGAGCTCGGCAAGATCGGCAAGCCGATCGACCGCGAGGAGTGGTTCATGACGCCGCAGACGATCAACGCCTACTACAACCCCGGTTTCAACGAGATCGTGTTCCCGGCGGCGATCCTGCAGTTTCCGTTCTTCGACACCTCCCGCGACGCGGCGGCGAACTACGGCGCGATCGGCGCGGTCATCGGCCACGAGATCGGGCACGGCTTCGACGACCAGGGGTCGAAGTACGACGGCGACGGCCGGCTCACCGACTGGTGGACCCCGGCCGACCGTGAGTCGTTCGAAAAGCTCACCTCGTCGCTCATCGCACAGTACGACGCGCTCGAGCCCGCCCAGACGCCGGGCCACCACGTCAACGGCGCCCTCACGATCGGCGAAAACATCGGCGACCTGGGCGGTCTGTCGATCGCCTGGAAGGCCTACCTCATCTCGTTGGATGGTCAGGAGCCGCCCGTCATCGACGGCATGACCGGCGCCAAGCGCTTCTTCCTCAGCTGGGCCCAGGCTTGGCAGGCGAAGCTTCGTGACGAAGAAGCCATCCGCCTGCTCTCGATCGACCCGCACTCGCCCAACGAGTTCCGCTGCAATCAGATCGTCCGCAACATCGATGGCTTCTACGCCGCTTTCGACCTGGCCGAGAGCGACGTCCTGTGGTTGCCGGAGGAGGAGCGCGTCACGATTTGGTAGCGGAGCCTGGGGCAGGCCTGCGGCGCGATCGCAGGATCCGAGAGCACGGTCGTCATCGCGGCGACCGCCTCGACGAGCCGTTTGAGCGCAGCTTCCTGGCGCTCGGATCCCTCGCCTTCTCGAATGCCCAGGTTTCGGCCTCGGTGACCGATCTCGACAGCGCCGAAGTCCTGTTCGCCGTCGACGAGAACATCTCGCTGCCTACGGCCGAAATCGGCGTGCTACTGCTGCTGATTGAGGTCGCGGCGCGGCTCGCCGATGGTCGGTTGTCGCCCGTCGACGAGGTGCCGCGCGACTCGGGCGGTGACGACGTGACCCGGGTCGACGACCCGCGGACGGGCGGACTGTGGTCGTCGATGCTCGCTCCCACGCTAAGCGTGCTCGATGCGGCCACCCTCGTCGGCGCCGTCCGCGACCCCGTCGCAACCAACGCGCTGGCCCGCCTGGTCGGCCTCGAGGCCGTTCACGCTCGGAGCGAGTCGCTCGGCCTCGGCCGCACGGCCCTGCTCGACTTCGCCCGAGTCGAGCGGGGCCCGGACGACGCACCGCAGTTCTCCGTCGGGTCGACGAAAGAGCTCCAGTCACTGCTGAGCGACCTCGTCGCCGGCCGATGCGTCGACACTCGGGTGAGCAATCGGGTGCTCGGCTGGCTGTCGACCGGCGCCGACCTGTCGCTCGTCGCGTCCGCATTCGGGCTGGATCCGACGGCACACCGCGACCGTGACCACGGCCTGCAGCTGGTCAACCTGACGGGCTCGGCCGCCGGCGTGCGCGCCGAGGCCGGTGCCCTGCGGGGTCGCCGCCGCGGGGTGGCCTACGCCGTGACCGCCACCTTCGACGACGTCGACCTGCCGACCCGCCTGCGCGTGCTCGACGTCTTCCGCACCGTCGGCATCGACCTGCTAGAGCACGTCAGCTGACGCGGCCCCGGGGGGCGCAATCTGCGGCGTTGTCGTCGTCGGCCAGAGCGCCGCTATGGCTCTCCTCCTCCGCCGTGCATCTCACGCCTCCGGAGCCGCGTCATCGGAAGGCCTGGACAGTGAGGAGGGAGACGGATGTTGACTTGCAGCCGGTCACGTTGGGGAGCGCGATGTAGAGCGAGGCCTTCTGGCCGGGCGGGTAGACGCGGACCCCGTCGCCTTTCTCTGGCACGCAGGTCGAGGCGTCGTAGTTGCCGGCCTGGACAATCCGCAGTTGTGCCTTCGCCGTCGCGCCGCTCGCGAGCGTGACGGTGCCGTGCGCTGACGTGCGGTCGAATGCCGCAGCCTGCCCGATCTGCGTGCCGTTGCCGCCACCGACGATCGAGACGCCGGGCCAGCCCTGGATCGTGCAGGACCCGGTGCCCTTGTTCGTGAGGACGATGTCGAGATAGGTGCTGCCCGCGGTCCCGCTGCTGTTGGTGTACGACCCGGTGAGATTCGCCGTCGCGCACTGGCCGGATCCGGATCCCGATCCCGTTCCGGTGGTCGCGGGCGGGGTGGTCGGGGTCGTCGCCGGTGTCGAAGCGGGGGACGACGGGGCCTGGCTGACTGTGCTCGTGCCGGTCGCTGTGGGCGTGCCGTTCGACGAGCAGCCTGCGAGCCCGACCGCCACGAATGCTGCCGCGGCGACGAGCGTGATCCTGGTGCGTGTACTCATGGGTCCACCCTGGCACGCTCCGACACCGGCGGTGTCAATCGATGAGATCGCGTTCGTACATCTCTCGGAGGGTTTCGACACCCGCGGGAGGGCATCGGTGGGCGTCGGCCGTCGTGACCCAGGTCAGTGATCGCACCTCGTGAGCGGGAGCGGGTTCGTCGGTCGTCGTGGCGGCGAAGAGCGTCATCTCGACGAGACGGCCGTCCGGTTCACCGTGCGCCTGTTGGGTCACGGTGAAGAGCTTGCGGACGGACTCCGGGTCAAGTCGCAGGGACACCTCTTCGAGGGCCTCGCGAATCATGGCGTCCGCAGCCGTTTCGCCGACTTCCACCTTGCCGCCGGGTAGGTAGAGGACGTCGCGGTCGCGGGCGGTGACCATGAGGAGCCGTCGGTCGCGGACGAGGGCCAGCGCGCTGACGACGATCGGTTTCATCGTCCTATCGTGGCCCATCGCGGGTCTGGTTCTTCGAAGAATGGTCAACGCGGTATTGACAAGTGCATATGTCTATGAAATATTCAATCTTAAATGCGCGACAACCCGGTCGTGCTCGACTCGATCAGGATTCAGCCCATGACCGCAGGAACCCTCACCACCAAGCTCCCGGCCCTCGTCATCGACCCGACCGACTACCTCGTGGTCGACATCGCCACCGGGCGCCACGTTCCCGGCGACGCCATCCACGCCGCGCAACTCGCTCAGGAGCACGATCTCACCGCAACGGAAGCCCTCGAGGCGATCGAGGGTGCGTGGCACCTGGGCCTCCTCTCGTTCCTCCCCGATGCCACAAGCGGTATCGTCGTCTGGACGCCTCAGGTGACCCAGCGCCAGGTTCACCGGCTCGCACGGGCCATGGCCACCACCGTTGCCACCGGCGGGCTCACGCCAGCGGGCGCGCCCGACCTCATCGACGGCGAGGGCAGCCGCTTCGGGGCCGTCGAACTCTTCGGCCTCTCCGCGCCGTGCGACGTCGACCTCTTCCTCGAACTCGCCCGCGCTCTGCTCTCTCGGTCGGCGCCGCACCTCGTCGACGAGCTCGTCGCCCCCATCGCCGTCCTTTACTCAGACGAGGCGCAGGCAGTGCACGCGATCGAATTCGCGGCTCCCGCGGTGGTTCGTCAGGAGATCGTCGCCGAGATGGTCCGCAGCCTCATGGACGGCCGCTCAGACGACTTCGCTGATCATCTCGCGGACTACGTCGTCGCCCTCGCGGTCGAGTGAGTCTCCCTGACTTTCCACTCCTCCGCGAGCACCGCGTAGACGGCCGTGTCGGCCCACTCGCCCTTGAAGAACATGTCCTCCCGGAAGTGCGCCTCTTCGCGCATGCCGAGCCGCCGGCACAGGGCGACTGACGCCCCGTTGCGAGGGTCGAGCTCGGCGTGGACGCGGTGGCTCCCCAGCGTCGAGAAACACAGTTCGACCATGCGGGTGGCCGCCTCGAAGGCATAGCCGTGACCCTGGTGGGTGGGGTTCAGGATCCAGCCCACCTCGGCCTGCTGATCGGCCACGCTGGTCAGCCGGATGTTGACCTCGCCGATGACGCGACCTGGCGCGTCCTGACGCTCTATGGCCAGCGCCAGGGCGTCGCCGTCGTGCGCGAGTCGGGTCATCCCCGTGCGCCGACCGAGGTGTTCGATCGTGTCGACCCGATCTCGGGCCGGCCAGAGCATGTACTGGAGGATTTCGGCGTCGGACTGGTAGATGAAAACGTCGTCGATGTCGCCTACTCGGAGGGGTCGGAGGACGAGGCGTTCTGTTCGAAGCGGCACGGCTTGGTACTCCACGGAGCGTCGGCGCCGGTCAGACGGCGGTTGCTTCGTCGCTGAGGCCTGGAACGACTGGCCGGAGCGGCGTGGTGGCACCGGCCGCGCGGGTGTCGGTGAGGCCGAACAGGGCCTCGAGGCCGTCGCGGAACTCTTCGCCCCGGCCGTCGCGGGCGAGGTCGCGCGCGCGCACTGACGGAGTGTGCAGCAGGACGCCGGCGAGGTGGCGCAGTGCCTGCTCGGTGCGCTCGGTGGAGTCGCCCCGAGAACGGGCGCGCTCGATCTCGGCGTCGAGGATATCGAAGACGTGCTTGCGGAGCGCCACCACGGCGGGGGAGAGCGACTGTTCGGCGGCCACGGCCTGGAACTCGGCCGCGGCCGACGAGATGAGCGCGCGGGCGTCGTCGGCGGCCGTCAGCTCGGCGAGCGGAGCGTGGAGGCTGATGGTTTCGAGGTCGAGCATCTCGACACCGTCGACGTGCGCCACGAGCGGGTCGACGTTGCGCGGCAGGCCGAGGTCGATGATCAGGCGGCGCGCACCAGGCTCGACGACCGCGGGCGTGATGAGCGGCACGGTGGTCGAGGTGCACGTGATGACGACGTCACTCCATCGGATCGCGTCGGTCAGTGAATCGAAGGCGGTCATGTCGTGCTTGGCAGCGAACTTCACGGCGCGGCCCGAGGCGGAGAACACGTGGATGTCGGTGGCTCCGCGATCGCGGAGGGCCGCGACGGTCGTTGCCGCGTACTGGCCGGTGCCGACGAGAAGGATCCGGGCCTCGGCCCAGTCGGTGACGCGGCTCTGGGCCAGCTCGAGGGCGAGTCGAACGAGTGAGCGACCGGCTCCGCCGATCGCGGTGCTGTTCTTGACGCCCCTGGAGGTGTGCGACGCCTTCTGGAAGAGGCGCTCGAGGTCGGACGAGGTGGTGCCGTCGACGCGGGCGCGCTGAAGGGCGCGACGCACCTGACCGGCGATCTCGTCTTCTCCGACGACGACCGACTCGAGGCCGGAACTCACGGCGAAGAGGTGCTCGGCGACGCCGTCGCCGGTGATGACGCTGATGCTGTCGCGGAGGTCGCTCGGCTCGACACCGCTCTCTTCGCTCATGGCCGCGATGGTCGCTTCGACTGCGACGGCACTGGCCGCGGTGAGGGGCTCGTCGACGTCGAGGTAGGCCTCGAAGCGGTTGCACGTCGCGAGCACGACCGCGCCCGAGACGAAATCGCTGGCGTCGACCAGAGCGGTGGCTGCCGTGGGTGCGCCGACGCTCAGCTTCTCGAGGAGGTCGAAGCTGGCGTTCTGATGAGACGCCGTGAGGCAGATGAGCACGACAGCCATGGTAACTCGGCATTCTTGAGTCTGCCTGCTGTGCATGTTTTACACTCTCGGCGTCGAGAGATCGGCCGGTACCCTCGGATCCGTGCTTGATTTCCGCCCTGCTGTCCTGTCCGACTCCGACGCCGTGGTCGCCCTCGTCACCGCGGCCTACCGCGGCGACGCGAGCCGCGCCGGCTGGACCACCGAGGCGGACCTCCTCGACGGACCCCGCATCGACGCCGAACTGCTGGCCGCGGATCTGGCCAACCCCAACGGCCGCGTGATTCTCGGATTCGACGGTGACCACCTCGTCTCCTGCTGCAATCTGCTACGACTCGACGAGACCCGGGGCTATTTCGGCATGTTCGCCGTGTCGCCGATCCGCCAGGGCGGCGGAATCGGCAAGGAGGTGCTGGCCGAGGCCGATCGCATCGCCCGGGACGAGTGGCAGCTCGAGACCCTCGAGATGACCGTCCTCGAGCAGCGGCCGGAGCTCATCGCGTTCTACGAGCGGCGCGGGTTCGTGCGCACCGGCGAGTTCTCCCCGTTCCCCTACGGCGAAGAGCGATTCGGCCTGCCTCGCCGCGACGACCTGCGCATGGTGGTGCTCCGTAAGAGCCTGCGCTAAAGGGTGACTGCGTAGGGTGCAGGCATGAGCATCGACAGTGCGATCAGCAACCAGTGGCACCTCGTGAAGCGTCCGCACGGCGAACCGACGACCGACGATGTGGCGCTCCGATCCGTCGAGTTGCCCGCTCTCGAGGCCGACCAGGTTCGCGTTCGCAACGAGTTTCTCTCGGTGGACCCGTACATGCGGGGCCGCATGAATGATGTCCCGTCGTACGTCCCGCCGTTCCAGCTCGACGAGGCGATGACCGGTGCGGCCGTGGGTCGTGTCGTCGAGTCGAGGGCCGCCGGGCTTCCCGTCGGCAGTATCGTCACCCACAACTACGGCTGGCGCGACGTCTCGCAGGGCCCGGCCGCGCACTTTCAGCCCGTGCGCGAGATCCCGGGAGTCTCGCTGTCCGTCTACCTCGGCGTTCTCGGCCTGACCGGCCTCACCGCGTACACCGGTCTGACCCGCATCGGACAGCTGAAGCAGGGCGACGCGGTGTTCGTCTCCGGCGCGGCCGGTGCGGTCGGCTCCATTGTCGGCCAGATCGCCCGGCTGAAGGGCGCGTCGCGTGTGATCGGGAGCGCCGGATCCGACGAGAAGGTTTCGCTTCTCACCCAGAAGTACGGCTTCGACGCGGCGTTCAACTATCGCAACGGTGACGTCCGCGGCCAGCTCCAGGCGGCTGCCCCCGACGGCGTCGACGTCTACTTCGATAACGTCGGCGGCGAGCACCTCTCGGCCGCTCTGCACTCGATGAACCGCTTCGGTCGGATCGTCGTCTGCGGGGCGATCAGCGCCTACAACTCGACCGGCCCCGAGCAGGGCATCACAGGCATGACCAACATCGTGCGCCGGAGCCTCCGCATCGAGGGCTTCACGATGGGCGACCACTGGGACCTTGCCGGGGCCTTCCAGGCGGAGATGGTGCCGTGGGTCGCGGCGGGCGAGGTCGTCTACGACGAGACGTTCGTCACCGGTCTCGACCACACCTTCGACGCCTTCCTTCGCCTGATGCGCGGCGAGAACGTCGGCAAGATGGTCGTCGCGCTCTAAGCAGAACAGTCTCGGAACCTGCCTACTCTTTCGAATTTTTCGAATTGCTGGCATTATCGAGGTATGACCGTAACCACTTCTGAGCGCAGTCGGACAGTTCTGCCTCCGCATGATCTCGAATCGCTTCTCGAGCTTTCGCGCTTCCTGGATCAGCACACTGAGCCGGCCCTTCTGATCGGGCCGGACGGTGAACAGGTCCCCCTCCCGATGGAGGTTTACGACACCCTGGTGCAGGTCGTGCATGCAATGTCGGAGAGCAAGGCGATTACAGTCGCTCCGCTCAGCCA
>JAODMX010000011.1 GCA_025464735.1 Frondihabitans sp.
GACGGCAGGCGCATCAGGAGCGACTCTCGGACGTCATTGACCCGGGTTCGCAGCCGGAGAGCGCGCTCGACCTTGCGGCCGCCGGGGAACGTCCAATCGGCAGCCTCGATCGATCCGTTGTCCGCGGTCGGGACCGGATGCGCCGTGAAGAAGGTGCTGAGGTTCGAGAACATCCGGTGGATCGGCAGCGGATTGCTCGCGCCGGAGCTCACGTGGAAGTACTGCGGCTCTCCTGCGGTCACGGGGTTGGCCGCGACCAGGAGGATCACGTTCACGACGTAGTCGACGGGGATGATGTCGAGCACGCTGTCCGGTACACCGGGGAACTCGGGCAGGCTCCCGCGGCCGTACGCCATGATCAGGGGATCGGCAACCTTGAATCCGTCGATCCAGCCGGGGTAGGGGTGGTGGAGCGCGCTCTCGACGATCGCGGGTCGCACGAACGACAGACGATGCCCCGACCCCGCCCACATCTGCTCCGCGGCACGCTCCGCGAATGCTTTCGTCAGGGTGTAGACGTCCGTCCAGCCGAGACTCTCGGCGCGCATCCGGCCGTGGTCGACGAGCCTCGCTTTGACCCAGGAGATCCGGGCGTCCTCCGCCTCGCGGGAGACCGCGAGTGGGCCCTCCTTGCCGTGCATGGCCCGCGCCTCGGCCACGAACCGGCGCAGCACCTCGGGCTGACGCGACGCCAGCTCGACTCGGGACCGGGCGGCACGGGCGGCCTCGAACTCGGCGCGCCAATCGACGTCGTGCGTCAGCGAGGCCTCGGGGAAGATGCCCTTGCGGAGGCCGCCGACATACGCGGTCGAGACGTGAACGACGTGCGGATCGGTGCCTGTGGCGAGAAGGGCTTCGTAGAGCCCGACGGCGCCGCCGACGTTCGTCTCGAAGGCCTGGTCGATCGGAGGATCGAACGAGACGCTGGAGGCACTGTGGATGACGACGTCGATATCGTCGGGCAGCGGGGGAACGGAGTCGAGATCGCCCTCGAGGACGTGGAGGCGCTCGTTCAGAGCACGCTCGACCTCAGCGTCGCCGACCTTCTCTCGCCAGTTGCGGAAGACGGGTTTCCGGAGCAGGTGCCGAAGTCGATCGACGCCCGAGGTGCTGCCCTTGGTCCGGATCAGCAGGCTGACGGTCGTCTCCGGGTGGGACGAGAGCAGGCGCTCGAGGATCGCCTGGCCGACGAAGCCCGTGCCGCCGGTCAGGAACACATGGGAGGAACCGAGGCCGATCAAGGGCCCGGTCTTCGGGACGGTCGCGGTCATGGCAGAAGCTTCCGGGTTGTGATGGCTCCGATTCGTTCGTCGAGGCCGGGCAGAGTGGCGACTCGATCACCGATTGCCTGCGCCCGCGACGCGCCCTCGGCATCACCGAAGACGAAGCGCTCGAAGAGATCGCGGTCCGTCGCAGCGCGTTCGACGGCCCCGATCGGCCAGGCCGCGCTCATCAGCGCCGAACGGGTCTGTCTCACCGCACGACCCGAGTCACGCAGTCGCCAATCGGTCTCATCGGCGAAGAACTCCTCGTGACGCTCCTTGATCGACTCGATCCGGGCGATCGCGTCACGGAGGGCCGCGCTGCTCGTCGTGGTCCGGATCCGTTCATATGCCTCTCGGAGTATCCATTCGTCGATGAGACCAATGGTCATGTGGACGGCAACGATCGGAGCCCCGAGACCGACAGCGATGACGGCACGACGGATCGGCCCCCGTCGTTCGGCAGCCTCGCCGGCACCGTGACGCTTCGGCCCCTCCTCGATGGTCTTGGTGCGAGGGAGGCCGTTCGCTTCGAGGATGCTGTCGAGAGCATCCGCCATCCAGAACTTCTCGAAGGCCCAGGTCACGAGGAACGCCGTCACCCGAGCATCCTTGTGCGTTGCGGTGACCAGCAGGTTTCGGAGGTGCTCCATCGTGGCGGCCTCGAGTCGCGCGAGGTAGCGCAGGATCTCAAGGGTCGGCTGGTCGAGTGGCGTCGTCTCGAATGACGCGAGGTCGAGTTCCGCGCGGAAGTTTCCCTGTGCCGTTCGCGTGAACTCGCGGATGTCGAACGGGCGATCAGGCCGCGGGGCGCTGCTGCTGGTCATGATTGGTTTGCCTCCGAAGCGGGCTCATGCAGTGATCGATGCGCGAAGTTGCCCTTGAGCACCGTATCGTAAGCGGCATGGCTGTAGCGCTCGTGACCGGGGGCACGTCCGGCATCGGTGCCGAATTCGCCCGCCAGCTCGTACATCGTGGGTACGACCTCGTGCTCGTCGCTCGCGACGAGGCACGACTCGACTCGACGGCGGGTGAATTGCGCGCCCTGGGGCGCCGGGTCGAGGTGCTTGCCGCCGATCTGTCCGACCGCGACGACGTCGACCGAGTGTCCATGCGGCTGGAGGATTCCTCGCGGCCGATCGACCTCCTGGTGAATAATGCCGGTTTCGGCATGCATGTTCCGCTGACCTCCCCGGACCTCGCCGCCCACGACCGCGGCTTCGAGGTCATGTGCCGCGCCGTGCTCGTTCTGTCGGCCGCCGCAGCTCGCGGAATGCGCGACCGCGGCAACGGCCGAATCGTCAACGTCTCGTCGATCGCCGGACTCCTGACAATGGGCACGTACTCCGCGATCAAGGCCTGGGTGACCTCCTTCTCGGAGGGGCTCTCGGTCGAGCTTCGGGGCACAGGGGTCACGGTCACCGCTCTGCTGCCGGGCTGGGTTCGCACCGAATTTCACGAGCGCGCCGGAATCCGCGCCTCGAGCATCCCAAACTCCCTCTGGCTCAGTCCCGAACAACTGGTGGCCGCGTGCCTTCGCGACGTCGACAGGGGCAAAGTGATCTCCATACCCACCATTCGGTACCGGGTGCTCGTCGGACTGCTCCGACACGCGCCGAAGAGCGCCGTTCGCAGCGTGTCCGCCAGGATCTCGTCGAGCCGCAAGACGCCGGTGGGGTCGTGATCATGAACGACAAGCGCGGTGAGCACGACGAGCCTGCGGCAGGGTCCCACGTCACACCTCGGGATGAGTCGAAAGACGACCCGCAGGATCCTGCGCTCCCTCCTTCGACGCGTCTCCACTCGGTCGCTGGTCGCGTCTCGGACGCCGCAGGAGACGTCGCAGGCCGGGTGAGCGGCCGCGCCGGCGACGTGCGAGACCGGTTCAACTCAAAGATGCATGCCTCGGCCCGCTTCGTCGCGCAGCGTTGGCTGATGAAGCCGACCATCTGGTCGATCACCGACGTGACCGTGGTGGGGCGCGAGCGGCTCACCGGGCTGGAGGGTGGTTTCATCCTCATCGCCAACCACTCGAGCCACCTCGACGCGCCCCTGATCGTGGGCGCACTTCCCCGCAAACTCTCCCGCTATCTCGCCACCGGGGCCGCTGCCGACTATTTCTTCGACGTCTGGTGGCGCAGGGGGCTGACGTCCCTCTTCTTCAACGCCTTTCCGATCCAGAGGAGACGTGGAGGATCGGGGCGCTCGAAACGGGAGGACGGCTCGGTCAGCGCGGCGTCTCTCCTGCAACGCGGTTTTCCGGTGCTCGTCTTCCCCGAGGGAACGCGTTCGAAAGACGGTGTCATGGGCCCGTTCAAGCCCGGCGCTGCTCGACTCGCCGCGGTGTACGGCGTACCCATCGTGCCGCTGGCACTCATCGGCGCGAACATCGCTCAGCCCAAGGGGGCGAGCTGGCCGCGGCCCGGCCGCCTGCCCGTCGGAGTCGCGTTCGGAGCCCCGATGCGGCCGGAGCCCGACGAGAGCGCAAACGTGTTCTCGGAACGCCTCCGCACCGAGATTCTCCGACTGAGAAAACAATATTCAGCCG
>JAODMX010000041.1 GCA_025464735.1 Frondihabitans sp.
GAGGCCTACCCTCTGATTTCACCGACGAAAGCAGTCCACCATGGCGATGTTCAAAGTCGACTCCGTCCGCCCGGCACCCTACGAGAAATTCGCCCGCAGGAGTCCTCGGTGGTTCACCGAAGCCAAGCTTGGCATCTTCATCCACTGGGGCGCCTACTCCGTCGCGGCCTGGGCGGAACCTCTCGGCGACATGGGCAGCGACGACGTGCCCGACTCGTTCGCGCGCAACCCCTACGCCGAGTGGTACATGAACACGTCCAGAATCGAGGGAAGCCCCGCCTGGAAGCACCACCAGGAGGTCTTCGGGGGCGCCGACTACTACGACCTGCTCGATCTCTGGATGGCCGAACGGTTCGACGCCGATGATGTTCTCGCCCTGATCAAGCACACCGGCGCCCGCTACTTCGTGCCCACCGCAAAGCACCACGACGGCATCAGTCTGTGGAGCGCGCCCGCGACCGGCGACCTGAACACGGTCGAACGAGGCCCGAAACGCGACCTCATCCGAGAGTTCGCCGAGGCCACGCGGAAGGCCGGGCTGAAGTTCGGCGTCTACTACTCCGGCGGCCTCGACTGGCACTTCGCGCCCGCCCCGCCGCTGGTCGACAAACCGGAGGATCTCGACGAGATGTTCGCCTCTCGGCCCGTCGACGACGACTACGCCCGCTACGCCTTCGCGCACGTCAATGATCTCATCGAGAAGTTCACCCCCGACGTCCTCTGGGACGACATCGACTGGCCCGACGCCGGAAAAGAGCCGGGAGACCACAGCCTCGTCACTCTGTTCGAGCGCTACTACGAAACCGTCCCCGACGGCATGATCAACGACCGGTGGGGCGACACCCACTGGGACTACCGGACGACCGAGTACCAGATGGGTGCCGCCACGGGGGCAGCCGAGCCCTGGGAGAACTGCCGAGGCGTCGGCTACTCGTTCGGCTACAACCAGCTCGAGGACGAGACCACGACGCTGTCCGGCGAAGAAGTCATCCGCCACTTCATCGACGTCGTGGCCCGCGGTGGCAACCTGCTCCTCAACATCGGCCTCAAGGCCGACGGAACCGTCCCGGACATCCAGAGACGAAGCCTCGAAGCACTCGGCGACTGGAACGCTCTTCACGGCGACGTGATGTTCGGATCCGTAATGGCAGACCCCGACGCCGCCCGCCCGAGCGAGGAACCATGGGTGCGCTGGACGTCGACCGATGCCGGCACGCACGCGATCGTCGACGCCGAGGGCGAGGTGACGCTCGACGCCGACCCGGCCCGTCTGGATCCTGCGAGCGCCACGCTGAGCGACGGCGCCCCCGTGGCCGCCCGCGCCACCCGCGACGCGATCGTCGTGACGCTCCCACCTCGGACTGCCGGCACCGGGCCGACCGTCGTGTCGTTCACGGCGACAGCCACCAGCCGATGACGAGTGACTGGTTCACCGGCGCCGGGCTGGGCGTCTTCGTGCACTGGGACCACGCCAGCCAGCAGGGCATCGAGATCTCCTGGCCCCTCGTCGGCGAGTCGATCATCCCGGGGCACGACCGACCCGAGGACGAGGTCACAGTCGCGCAGTATCACTCGTCGGCGGCGACGTTCGACCCGACCGCGTGGGATCCTGTGGCTCTCGCCCACTTGATCAGCGCCTCGGGCGCGCGCTACGTGGTCTTCACGGCCCGCCACCATTCGGGCTACGCGATGTACCGCACCCGCTTCTCGGACTTCTCGGTCGAACACTCCCCCTTCGGCCGCGACATCACGCGGGAGTTCGTGGACGCGGCTCGCGCCGAGGGCCTCCGCATCGGCATCTACTACAGCCTGCCCGACTGGCACCACGTCGACTACCCGACCTTCACCGACGCCGACCGCCCGTATGCCGAGGAGCACCAGCCTCAGTTCGATCCTGCCGAGCCGACTCTCCGCCATCGACGACCGTCACCCGAGGCATGGAGCCGGTACGTCGACTACCTCCGCAGCCAACTGACCGAACTGCTCACCGAGTACGGGCAGATCGACCTCCTCTGGTTTGACGGCGAGTGGGAGCGCACAGCTGCGGAGTGGCACACGACGGAGCTGAGGCGGCTGATCAAGTCCCTCCAACCCGACGTCATCATCAACGATCGACTCACGGATGCCAGCGACTACGCCACGCCCGAGCAGGGCCTCCCGACAACGCCGCCCGAGGGCCCATGGGAGCTCTGCCTGACCATGAGCGAGGCGTGGGCGTACCGTCCGAGCGACACCGAGTACAAGTCGCCGCGAACGCTCGTCGAGATGCTCATCGAGACGACGAGCCGCGGGGGCAACCTGCTTCTCAACGTGGGTCCGCGCGGCGACGGGTCCATTCCCGAGCCGGAGGTCGACCGGCTCGAGGAGATCGGGTCGTGGATCGCGAGTCACGGCGAGAGCGTTCTCGGTGTCGCTCCTGATCGGGCGACGGAGTTCTACGGGCCCGTCACCCGTCGCCCCGAGACCGTCTACCTCCATCTCCTGGCCACCCCCGTCGAGGCTTTCACCGTGCGGAACGTGCCGGTGTCACGGGTGCGCGGCGTGCGTCTTCTCGGATCCGACGCGCCCCTCGCCTTCACGACGGACCGCAACGTGCACGAGTTCGTCGCCGACGAGAACGCCCGGGTCGGCGAGCTGCGGATCGAGGCGCCGGAGCCGACGGGCGCTCTCATCGACGTCGTCGCCATCGATCTCACGACGGAGTGACCTCGGAGACGAGCGTCGCTTCGTCGATCTTGCCGTCACTTCGCGGAAATGCGCGATGCGACCGTCGCATTCGCGACGCGAGATTCCTCCGCGGCGCCTGGGCGGCGAGTGAGTGGCGCTCGCAGGCCTAGGTTCTCGCGCAGCGTGTCGCCGGGATACTCGGTCCAGTAGATGCCCCGCTCCTGCAGCGCGGGAACGAGCTTGTTCACGATGTCGTCGAGCCCCGAGGGAACAAGCCACGGCGTCACGTTGAACCCGTCCACGACGTGGTCCGCGGCGAACGGGATCAGTTCGTCGGCGATGCTCTCAGCCGTGCCCGTGAAGCTGCGACCCGAGCTGAGGTGGATGACCAGCTCGCGGATGGAGAAGCCCTTCTCCTCGCTGAGACTCCGCCAGGTCGCCGCCGTTTCGCGGGCCTTCGCAGCGCGGAAGCCGGCCCCGCGTGTCTCGCCGGTCTCCAGTTGCACCGGATCCGTGGCAGGAAGGGGGCCGTCCGGGTCGTAGGCGGAGAGGTCGGTGCCCCAGAGCTGCTCGATGAACGCGATCGCGGTCGCGGGAGTGACCTGGTGCTCCCTGACCCAGCGGACCTTGTCGCGGACTTCCGCCTCGGTGTCGGCCACGATGAACTCCTGACCCGGAAAGATCTTCAGGTCGTCGGCGGGTCGACCGGCGGCGGCCGTGCGGGCGCGGATGTCGTCCGCAAAGGCCTTCGCCGCCGCGAACCGGCCGTGCGCCGAGAAGATCACTTCGGCGTTCTTCGCCCCGAAGTCCCTGCCCTCCGGCGAGTCCCCCGCTTGAAAGAGAACCGGGTGCTGTTGAGCGCTGCGGGGCAGGATTCCGTGGCCATCGACCGAGTAGTACCGGGTGTCGTGGTGAAACGGTTGGGGTGTGGGTCCCCACGACGCAGCACGTCGGTCGCGAGCGACGCTCCCGTCGGCGACGGCGTCCCAGACCTTTCGCGCAATGGCGATGACATCTTCACCGTGAACATAGCGATCGGCGTGGTCGAGGTAGCCACCGCGACGGAAGTTCTCGCCCGTCCACGCATTGTCCGTGGTCACAAGGTTCCAGGCGGCACGACCGCCCGAAATCAGGTCGAGACTCTGCAACCGATGAGCGAGGTCGACGGGGTCGTTATAGGTGACGTTCTGCGTGGCGACCAGACCGATGTTCGACGTGATGGCGGCGAGCGCGGCGAGTTGTGTGAACGCATCGGGGCGCTCGGCCACGTCGAGGTGGTGCAGATTGCCGAGGTGTTCGCGAAGGCGAAGTCCTTCGCCGAGGAAGAATGCGGTGAAGAGGCCCCGCTCCGCCGTCTGGATAATGCGGCGGAAGCTTTCGAACTCCGTCTGCGAGCCGCTCTCCGGAGCGGACCACACGGTGCTGAAGTTCACGCCCTGAAAGAACACGCCGAACTGGATGTGCCCACCCGCTTTCTCTCCGAGCGGAGCGGACGCGGGCGCGTGAGGCGTAGCGCGGTTGTCGATGTCGCTGCGGAACAGGGTCATCGGTTGACCTCCACGAAGCGGTTGGCGGGATGCTGAAGACCGAGACTGTGCCGCAGCGACACGCCGGCGCGGGGTGACACGAAGACACCCTGGTGCTGCAGCTGTGGGAGCACGGCACGTCCGATCTCGTCGAGATCGACGTCGAGCACGGCAGGGTGAATTCGGACGCCGTCGACCACGCCAGAGAGCGAGGACAGGAGGCCAACGAGACCGTCGGCGTCGCCCACGTAGCGCGCGCGACCGTCCGTCACCCAGAGAGCGTCGTTGTCGAGGGCCGACACCCGTTCGTCGCCCGTCAGCCCGGCGTGGTCGAGGGCGACCTCGAGCTGGAGAAACACCCGGACGCCGACACCCTGCCGGGAGCGCGCTCGAGCGACCTCACCCGTCAGCGTCGCGAGAGGGGTGTCGATCAGGGCGACGTCGATCTCAGCGTCCGTCCCGGCCTCGGCGATGACGAGGGGTTGCCCCTGCGGCGAGCGCGGCAGGATCGACGGACCCTTGACGGAGAAACGGTGTCCCTCGAAGTCGGCGTAGTGCAGCTTGTCGCGATCGAGATAGCGACCGGTCTCGACATCGCGGATCACCGCGTCGTCCTCCCAGCTGTCCCAGAGGCGGCGTACCGCCTCGACGACATCCGTCAGCTCTTCGTCTTCGGCGCCCACGGGCAGTGGTTCTCGTCCGTAGCGGGCTGCGATCGCCGGATCCGGGTCGGCCCTCACGATCCAGCCGGCGCGGCCGTGCGAGGCGGTGTCCAGGCTCGCGATCTGGGTGGCGACATGGAATGGCTCGCTGTAGGCGACCTGGACGACCGGAATGAGGCCGATCGACCCGGTGAGCGGAGCGCTGAACGAGGCCTGGATGACCGCGTCGATGCGGGCCGAAAGCCCGTCGACGGCGGATGCGGGCAGGGGGTGATCCTCGAACGTGACGGCGGTGAACCCGGCGCGTTCTGCCGCTGTCACAGCCCTCGAGATCCATCGCGCCGAGAGAAGCTCGTCCGGAGCCGCTCCAGCCACCCGCCAGGAAGCGGGATGCGATCCGGCGCCGTCGATGTCGATCACGATGGCGAAGTTCGTTGAACTGCTCATCTTCAGCACCCTAGGCAGCGCACGCCCCAGCCGCACCGGAGGTGGACATTCTGCGTAACGCGGGCCCTCACGCGGTTCTGAGGATCCGGGCCGTCACGCGCGCCGAGAACAGGAGCGCGTCCACGGGGATTCTTTCGTCGACCGCGTGGAACAGCGAGAAGGCGTCGAAGTCGCCGGCTGTTCGCAACGGGACGAAGCCGTAGCCGGTGATTCCGAGGGCTCGCAGGTGCTTGTTGTCGGTACTGGCCGGCATCAGGTAGGGCACGAGGACTCCGCCGGGGTCGTCCGCGACGAGAGCGGCTTGGATCGCATCGAGGAACGGGCCGTGCGTCGGTGATTCGAGCGGCGAAGTGGACCGATCCCACTCAACGGCCACCTCGGATCCGACGATCGAGGCGATCTCCGACTCGAGCTGGCCGTCGTCGCCCGGCAGCATGCGTGTGTCGAGGCGGGCCGTCGCCTCCCCCGGAATCACGTTGGTCTTGTACCCCGCGGCGAGCATCGTCGGCGACACGGTATTCCGAAGGCCCGCCGTCACGAGCGGGCCGGCGACGCCCAGGACGTCGAGGTGCTGTTCGAGCTGATCCACGCTGAAGGGGATCCCGAGCAGCTCCGAGGCGTGGCGGGTGAATGCTTCCATCGCGGGCGTCGACACGATCGGAAACCGGTGTTCCCCCACAGCGACGACCGCCCGCGCGAGTCGAGTGACCGCGTTTCGATCGGTCGGTCGCGAAGCATGGCCGGCCGGGCCCTTCGCTCGGAGGGTCGCCGCCCCGACACCCTTCTCGGAGGTCGCGATGAGGTAGGCGCGCTTCGCGCCCATCGGCACGGAGAAGCCGCCGACCTCGCTGACCGCTTCGGTCACGCCGCTGAGCCAGTCCGGACGGTGCCGGGCGACCCACCGTGCGCCGTACACCCCTCCCGCTTCCTCGTCGGAGAAGAACGCGAACACGATGTCGCGTTCGGGAACGACCGAGTCGCGGGCGAAGGCACGAGCCACGGCGAGGAGCACGGCCGCGTAGTTTTTCATGTCGAGAGCGCCACGACCGTAGAGGAAGCCGTCGTGGATCTCGCCGCCGAAAGGCGGGTACGTCCAGTCGGTCTCATCGACGGGCACGACGTCGACGTGTGCGTGCGCAACGAGCGCTCCTCGCGTGGCGCCGGCGCCGCGGAGCCGCGCGACGAGGTTGGCCCGACCGGGCGCCGACTCGGCATACCGGGTGTCGTAACCGGCCTCCTGCAAACGCTCTTGGACGTACCGGATGGCTCGCGCTTCACCGTCACCGATGGTTGACGGGTCGCCCGCGTTGACACTCTCGATCCGTATGAGCTCCTGCGTGAACAGGAGCGTTTCCTCCTCGAGCAGCCCTACGGCGTCGTCCGACACCTAGCTGCGAGCAGTCAGCCCGGACCGCACCAGGAGGACGTACACCTGGCAACCGAAGCAGTAGTCGAAGACGGAGTTCAAGAACGCCGCGATGAATGCCACCGCCGCGAGGGCGATGAGGCCCCCTGGGACTCCCACGATCTGGAGAAGAAGCCCGACGAGCGTGATGACGAACCCGATGGTTTGGGCGAAGGTGGGCGGCTTCGGACTTTCGAGATGCGAGGGCGGCGCCAGGCGCGGACGGATGACCGCGGCGAAGAAGCGACCGTAGGGATGGCGACGCACCCCGGCGAACGTGCCCCAGCCGAACGAGACGGCGACGACCGCGAGAATGATGAACTCCGGTCGCGCGATTCGGCCGGCCAGTGTGCTTGGCAACGAGAAACCGCCGAGCAGGCCGACGGCGATGGTGACGAGGAGCAGGACGGCGGTGATACCGGCGCCGAAGCGCGGGCCGCGCGGGTCGATGCCCTTCTCGCCCGGCTGTGCCAGCAGTGCTTTCTTCGAGGGAGCGAGGTTGGTCATGAGTGATCTCCTGGGTGTGCGGTGCCGACGAGGCGATCGATCTGGGCGCGCAGCTCGGGCAGGCGGGGTGCTCCACCCACACGGGCCCGGATGGTGCCCGCGCCGTCGAGGAGCAGGGTTGTGGGTGACTGCAGGATCCCGAAGCGTCGCGCAACGTCTGGACGGTGGGTGACGTCGACTTCGACGTGACGAACACCGGGAACGGCCGCGGCCAGGCGCTCCAGCTGAACGCCGGTGGCGACGCAGGGCGCGCAGAACTCGGTCGAGAACTGGAGCAGCGTCGCGGCCTCGCCGCCCGTCTCACCAGCGACGAGATCGGAGATTGCCACTGTCTCGGATCCTGCGCTCTCGCGAGCACGCCCCGTCGTGGCCCGCCAGACCAGGCCAGCGACAGTGGCTACGGCCAGGAGGCCGACGAGAAGAACGGCGACGAGAAGAGGATTCATGGTGGGGCAACCATAATCTCGTGCGTGGGTCCCAGCACGATGTGTCGCAGGATTACGCGACATCGTCCTCGACGCGGCTCAGGTTTCGAGACCCCAGGCTTCGGCCAGCAGCCGGTACGACTCGACTCGGTCTCGATGGTCGTGCGTGATCGTGGTGATCAGTAACTCATCGGCGCCCGTGGCGCGCTGCAGCGTCTCCAGCCTGCCGACGACGGTATCAGGGGATCCGACGAATAGAGTCTCGACGCGATCCTTGACCGTGACGCGTTCCTCGTCGGTCCACACGCGAGTGCGCGCTTCCTCGGGACTCGGGAACGGGATCGCTCCCCGACCGGAACGAATGCTCAGGACCCACTCCGCGTAGCCGGCGGCAAGCTCCTGCGCGACCTCGTCGGTCTCACCGACGACGGCATCAACGGAGACGATCACGTGGGATTTCGCGAGGGCGAGGGAGGGCACGAACGACGCCCGATATTCCGCGACAGCGTCGAGAACGAAAGCGGGTGCAAAGTGATAACTGGCCCCGAACGGCAAACCATTGACGCCGGCGAGACGGGCGCTCGGCCCCGCTGTGCTGCCATGGAGCCACACCTGCAACCCGGTACTGTCCTGGGCCGGCGTCGCCAGGATGGGAATTCCCTCCTCCGAGATGTAGTCGCCGCGGACGAAGCTCAGGATGTCGTCGACGGCGCCCGGGAAGGCATCGCCATCACCTTCGACGCGGCCCAGCAGGCGATTCTGCACCGCGAATCGAACCGCGTCGAAGCCGCCGTTTTCGTCGGCAACTCGCTTGAGGCTTCCTGAGCGCCCGAGACCGAGATCGAACCGGCCATCGAACGCCGAAGCGAGCAGGCCAGCGGCTTCCGCGATCTGAATCGGCTCGTAATTGGCCACGATCGTCGCGGCGGTCCCGACCCGGATCCGTGTGGTCGCTGCCGCTACGAGACCGGCCAGCACGTGCGGTGCCGAGCCGGAGATACCGGCGTTGGCGTGGTGCTCCGCAAGCCAATAGCGGCGGTAGCCGAATTCCTCCGCCCGTCGGGCGAGATCCAGGGTGTTCAGCAGACCATCACGCGGCGTTGCCCCGCTTGCGACGGGCGACAGATCGAGGACCGACAACGGAACGTGTGTGCCCGTTTCCACAGCAACTTCCATCGTGTCCACCCAGTTCGTTCGTCGAATCCGAGGCTAGACGGCCAGCTCTCGGTACCTCCGGATCCGTCGTAACGAGGCGTCACGCGGGTTCACGAGACCGCGGGAATGAACCGAATGCCCTGTTACCCCGTGTCTCTGGTGAAGGACTCCAAAGGCGGAGTCGTTCAGAGAAAGTAGGCACTCACATGAACGGAAGCAACCAGGGCATCGTCAAGCCCCTCCGGATCGTCAACGCGATTCTCCTTCTCTCGGTGGCCGCAATCCATTTGTTTCTGGTGTTTCACGGGGTCGGGGGCACCCTGGGCGTGCTTTTCATCCTGAACGCCGTCGCGGCCATCGCGCTGGCGGTGGGGCTGTGTGCGCTCCACGGCCGCCGTCTGAAGGCCGCCGCGATGCTCA